>JAAFHK010000018.1 GCA_013297565.1 Cytophagales bacterium | reverse complement strand
GTTCATAAACTTTAGTATTGATAATCAAATATATCCGACACTTTAAAAGTGTCGGATAATTATGCAGAGGTACTTATTTTGTTTTTAAACTTTTGGAAAGTTTTGAGAAAGTATTACTAAAACCAGATCGTGAAATTGGTATAAAAAACCATATTAGTGTTCGTAGCTTGCTGATTTTCATCAAGATAGACTTTATTATTTGACCAGAAATTGCGCATTTCCAGCCGAATCATCATATTCGCCGCAGGGTTTAGGTGCAAACCCAGCGTGCTACTGCTACTCGAAAAAGGATTGGACGTAAGGGCTTGAATCTGTACGCCCTTCGGATCTTCAAAGTGTTCTAAACGTCCCGCCAAAGCCAATTTTGGGCTAAATTGATATTTTGCTATCGCATTGGCGTTCCACCAAACTAAATTTTCTATTTTTGAACCCAAAATCTGCTCTTGCAAACCCGCATACACACAAGCCGTTGCCGAAAATTTGCCTTTGCTATAGAGCATAAAAATATCTGAAAAATAGCGATTGCCAAAATTAGGTCTTAAATCCGATCTTTCGTTACCAATATAGGTATTCCAATTGAGCAAAAGATTGTCATTAGGGCGAAATTCGACCTGCGTACCTACAGATTTGCTATCATTATTGTCCCTGATCACCTGCCAACCGTTGAGTAGGTACAAATAAGCAGTAAGTTTCTTGTTCAAAGGAAGGCTCAATTTCAAGCCTGACAAGTAATACGGCACATATTCAGGAGCAAAAGAACGGCTGTAACAGAGGTGATCCTTTGAGATGGCTGATTCGTTGGTATAAGGCGAACCAAAAACGCCCGCATCAAGCCAAATTTCCTTCTTTTTAAATAGTTTTACGCCTGCACTGGCTTCCAAAACGTATTTCAAAGTGCTTTCTTCGTTGGTATAATTCGAGTTGATGTACGAACCGAAGGCAGGTACAAAACGCCCTCTCACTTGACTGGAGGCATATTTTATGTCTATATACGCCAGATTAACATTCATTTCGTTGTGGCGATTCGAGGACACAAAATAGGCTTTGTTTTTGCTCACAGGGCGGCTCATATCGTACATATAGTACAAGTCTATGTAGCCTTGTATGCTCAATTTGCCTTTCAAGGACACATCTGCCGTATCAATCGTGGCAGTATTGGTTACTTGGGCAAAAACCTGTCCTACTGTCCAAAAAAACAACATAAAGAGTTTGATTTTTTTCATCATGCGCATTGTTTATACGTAAAAAATACATTTTAATTAATTTTAGGACTTACGCATTTTTCTCGTAATTGCTCAAAAATAACATTTTTTGAAAAAATGTTATTTTTATAAGCTCTTGATAATCAAGAACTAACAGTTCTTAAAGAACTGTTAGTTTTAAAAAATGCGTAAGTCCTATAATTTATTTGATCAATGGAATACATTTAATCAAAGCAAAAAAATGTAAATTTTTTTTATAAACAATGCTTTTGAGAGTTAAAACTCAAATAAAAGGTATATACCTCTTTCCAATCCTAATAATCTTGTGAAAGTGGGTGAATCGTCATTTCATCAATCACCACATTGGGAGCAGATTCGATCACATAACGAACCGCTTTAGCAATTTCGTAGGGATTTAACCAGTCTTTTTTGTGTTCTGCCTGCGGCGAGGTTTGATCGAAATTCGTAGCCGTAATCCCTGGATAAATCACACTAACTCGAATCCCAAAAGGGCGTACTTCCTTTCGCAAAGCACTACAAAGGGCATCTTGAGCAAATTTGCTGGCACAATACAGCGATCCATTCGCAAAAGTCCGTTTCGAAACGTCCGAAGCAATGCTGATGATCAAACCCGATTTTCGTTCCTTAAAATACGGCAAAACCGCCCGACTCATCAAGAAAGTACCCTTGACATTTACGCCAAACATCTGATCAAATTCGCTTGCTGAAAAAGTTTCCAAAGGTTTAAAACTGCCAATTCCAGCATTATTTACGATTACGTCTATATTGCCAAATCTCGCTAAAGTTTGCTCGACAACTCGCTGACAATCTGCCTCTTGGGTAATATCGGCTCGAACTGCCAAGACTTTTCCGCCCCTTTCCTGAATTTGTTTTGCTAAAAATTCCAGATCAGCCTCCTGTCTTGCCACCAAAACAACTTGTAATTTGGCTTCTACTCCCAAAATCCAGCCAATTTCACGCCCGATTCCTTTCGAAGCCCCTGTAATAATGATTGTTTGCATTTTGATTTGAAAATAGAAATTACACTACACACTATATTTTTACAAAAACCGCACTTTTTTGACTTTAGCCTGTGCCAAACGGTTGCCTTTTGCTTTCCAACCTTTCAGTTCCGCCAAAATATCGAAATCATAGGTTACACTTGCCACCTGATTTGCGGTTTTTTGGAACGTAACCTCCACTTGTGTCTGCGATTCGAGGCTCACTGCCAAAAGTTCAGATTTTGGGTGTTCGCTTATAAATACGAATTTCTTTTTGGTGGTAGAAGTTTCTATTTTGAACCTTTTAGCAAAAAACAAACTGGTTTCCCCATCAAAATACACAGCTGAAATGACACTTTCAACATTGAATTTTTGGATCGTGATCAGGTCTTTAGGTTCAAAACGGTTCGTAAGGGCATAATCCGAAAGTTCATAACTGCCATCTTTGTAGAGTACCAACAGTTTTTCTTCGCCTTCGAAAAATCCTAATTCTACGCCCTTTCCTTCAGTGTTCAGTCGCCCAAAAGTATCGTCAAAATACAGCGATTTTTTATGCAAAGTCGAGCCGCCTTGCGATTTGAGTTGAAGCCTTTTAACAGGATATTTGGTCAAAATATTGCCTTTTGCGGCACGTCCTTTGATTTCGAGTTCCTTAAAATCGTAATCAAAAACCTTATTTTTGGCTTTCGAAGCAGGTGTAAGGTAAATCGTGATGGTTTCGGCTTCTCCGTTTGGGTTCGCACTAAAGTACAATACCCGCGTACCTTTGCCCTCCGAAGTAATGTTATATTCTTTGTCCCGCGTGATCCCGCCAATCTGAAAGCGCTTGACCATGGTATTCCCATTTTCGCCATCTAAGTAGCTCATATTGAACACTTTGCGGTCGTCTTCTTTGTTGAAAATTTCGACATGAACGATGTCCTTACCTACAAAAACTTTTTCGGCGATTTTCACCACTTTGAAAGTTCCGTTTCTCAAAAACACAATTACGTCATCAATATCCGAGCAATCCATTACAAATTCATCTTTTTTCAAACCGAACCCAATAAATCCTTCTTCTTTATTGACGTACAATTTTTGATTATTTGCCACCACTTTCGTTGCCAAAATGGTATCAAAGGGACGAATTTCGGTTTTGCGTTCCCGCCCTTTTCCGTATTTTTGCAAAAGATTTTTGAAATAATCAATCGCAAATTCGACCAAGTGCGCCAAATGATGCTCGGTTTCTTGCAGTTCTTTTTCCAATTCCCGCATGAGTTCATCGGCTTTGAACCCATCGAATTTGGAAATCCGTTTGATTTTTATTTCTGTAAGCCGCACCAAATCGTCTTGAGTAAGTTCTCTGTAAAATTGTGGTTTGAACGGAACTAATTGATTATCAATAATTTGCAAAACCTGTTCCCAAGTAGTTGCATTTTCGATAGCCAAATACATTCGGTTTTCGATAAAGATTTTTTCCAAAGAAGCGAACAGCAATTTTTCCTTCAATTCGTGCCGTTTTATTTCCAACTCCCGCCTCAAAAAATCAACGGTTTGTTCGGTGCTTGTCTTCAGCATTTCATTTACGCCCAAAAATTGCGGTTTTCCCTTGACGATCACGCAAGAATTAGGCGAAATCGAGTGTTCGCAATCCGTAAAAGCATACAAGGCATCGAGGGTTACGTCAGCCGAAACGCCTGTAGCCAACTGCACAATAATTTCGACATCTTTAGCAGTATTATCAATCACTTTTTTGATCTTGATCTTGCCCGCATCGTTTGCCTTCACAATCGATTCCATGAGGCTTCCCGTAGTCGTGCCGAAAGGTATCTCTTTGATAGTCAAGGTCTTTGAATCGGTAACTTCTATTTTGGCTCGGCAACGGATTTTTCCCCCTCGCAAACCATGTCTATAATCCGAAACATCAATCATGCCGCCCGTGAGGAAATCAGGGAAAATCTCGACCTCTTTTCCTTTCAAAATATCCATCGAGGCTTTGATCAGTTCGCAAAAATTGTGAGGCAAAATTTTGGTAGCCAAACCCACCGCAATCCCTTCCGTTCCCTGCGCCAAAAGCAAAGGAAATTTCATGGGCAAAGCCACAGGTTCGCGCTTCCGACCGTCATACGACTGTTGCCAAACCGTAATTTGCGGATTAAACGCCACTTCGAGAGCAAATTTCGACAGCCGCCCCTCGATGTACCGCGCCGCCGCCGCATTGTCGCCCGTTCGAATATCGCCCCAATTTCCTTGCGTTTCGATCAGCAAATCTCGTTGCCCAATACCCACAACCGCCTCGCCAATCGAGGCATCACCATGCGGGTGAAACTGCATAGTGCTACCAATCACGTTCGCAATTTTATTGAAACGACCATCATCTAACTCCTTCATAGCGTGCAAGATACGGCGTTGCACAGGCTTCAGCCCATCGGCAATATCAGGCACAGCCCGTTCCAGAATTACATAAGAGGCATAATCCAAAAACCATTCTTTGTACAGCCCCGAAACAGGCAAAGTTTCGTGATGCGAGCTGTGATCTATTTCTATAGTGTTCATAATCAGTGGTGTAAAGCGAACATTCCTGTTCGCTATTTTTTTAGATTTGGCGAACAAGAATGTTCGCCTTACTTTCGCAAAATTACATTTTCCCGATCACAAAGTTACAAATTTTCGAACAAAAACGCCAAACTAAATATTTTTCAATAACAAAATATTCAGTTTGGTGTATTAATAGTGTATTGACTTTTGGTGGAACGAATATACTATAAACTGTATAACCTTGTAAGGTCTTAAAGACCTTACAAGGTTGAAAATCAATATTTTACAAAAATAAAAATGTGTAATTTATAAGCGTTTTTAGTATAGCTTAATCAGCTAATTTTCTCAACTTCCTGTATTTTTGTATTTCTCCGCCAAACGTTTTTCTTCCCTTGCTACTGAATATTCCTCCCCAAAAACCTGTTCCCAAGTCAGCGTTTTCAGATTTACTTTGGCTTGTTGCTCTACCAACTCTTTTGCTTTTTGGAAAGTTTCTTCCCAAACCAATTCTAAATATTTTTGATCAAAAAGTGGCTGTTCTGCCTGTAAATAGCCGATTTCGTCAGCCGAACGTCTAATTTTTCGAGCCAATTTTTCAGATCGTTTGCTTGGCAAAGTATGCCATTTCAGGATACAAACCATCAGTTCCCGGAAAGCCCTACCCAACTCGATTTCCTGCGAAACTTGCATAGATTCGAGCAATTCCTGCACTTTTTTCGCCGCCAAGGTCCATTGTGCGGTTTCTATAGCTTCTTTGAGGGCTACCGCCAAAGCATAGTCCGATTCTTGGGCGGCTTCAGCCCAAAGGATTTTCTTTTCAGCAAGCGGGTCTTCGTTCATGGACTTATTTTTTTGGATTTCGTTTGTAAAAATTAGCAAATTGAGTATGTTTGAGGAAAATAAAAAACAAGCAATTAATTCTCTTGATCCAACAATCTTGTTTCTAAAATTTCTTTAAATTTGCGTAAAATCGCAATAATTTGCATCAAATCGTCTTTTTCGGTGCAATCGTAATATTTGGAAATGCAATAAGTTTTCTTTTCCATAATCATAAACTCCCAAATTTTTCCTGTAACCGTACAGCCGTATTGGGGTTTTCCATTCTTGTTGTTTTCTTGCGAAATCAGTAAAGCCTCCAAGAGTTGCGCCGTAATATCCCTTTTGGGTTCTTTTACTTTTTTATATTCTTGGAAGTAAAAATAGGGCGTTTTTGGGCGTTCCAAAATCCCTGTCGCAATCATCATGTCGGTTTTGGTTTTCAAAAAATGACCATCTACAGTTGCTTCGATAGTGCTTTCGTAATACGTTTTGTATTTTTTAGTTTCCTGTATATGCCCCAAAAGTAAGACAGGGGAGATAAAATTCATCTTGAGCATTTCTTCGTTCCAACCCGAAATTTGCTGATCCAAATTTTTGGTTATCAGATCAAACCAATATTGTTCTCCTGCATTTAAAGTTGTGCTGGTTACCGTCCATTCTTTCATCAAAGAATGTTCTTGGTTTCCCACCAACCTTTCCAAACCAAACATTTCGATAAGTTCGGCTTCGTCATAAATCTTTACTTTCTTTGCCATTTTTTAGGTATTGTTTTAATAAAAATACGTTTTTTTCAAAATTGTTCCAAAAAATCCTTTACTATTTCATAAGCAAATTCGAGGCGTTCGGTATAATCGCCTTTTATTTCCACAAAATAGCGTTCGTCTTGTTGCAGTGCATCCCTAAATTTTTCAAAAAGTTCCCAACGGTTTTCAGGCTGATCCCGCAAAGGATCACTCACCCATTCGACATCGGGGTGCAAAAGCAAATACAAATGATAGGTTCGTGAATGTGCCTCATCTTGAATCCATTTTGGGCATTTTTGGAAATAATGATGAGCATAAACGCTGGTCGTGAGCAAATCTGTATCACAAAAAAGCACTTTATTTGCCTCTGTAAGCAGTTCTTCTTCTTCGCTAATTTGCCCAATCGCAATGGGTTCGAGGTCTTCATATTCGCAAATTATATTCGTCCCAATCCTATCGTCGCGCTGATTTCGGATTTCGAGATAAGAGCGCGAGTATTCAGGACACCAAAGCGTATCAAATTTTTCCGCCAGCCATTTCGCCATCGTGGTTTTTCCGACTGATTCGGGACCATAAATAACCACTTTTTTGGTAAAAAAAGGCTTGATGTTATCGGGGATAAATTCCCAATGCCGAAGCGGAAAATGCCGCAATTCGGCAGTCGTAAAAGGAAAATATTTGCGTTTTACGTCAATCGGGATATGCTCCATGCCTAACCAACGAGCCAATTCGTAGCCGTATTTTTCGGAACTAAAAAGGAAATGAACCTCTTTTTTTAGGTGTTTGTGTATCGTTTTTGCCCAATATTCGTGCATTTCCGTAAATTCGTAGGCAAAAGTATTTTTGTCTTTGATATGTACGATCTGGAGTTTCGGGTAGAGTTCGCGCAACCAAATCGTTCGCAAGAGTCCCGCCATCGGATCGGTTTTGGCACTACAAAGCACCAAAACCAATTCATCGAGCTGTTCGAGAGCCTGCTCTATCAAAAAGCGGTGTCCGCTATGCAAGGGCATAAAACGCCCCACAATTATGCCCGTTTTCAAGAATGTATGGTTATTTTCTTCCAAACTAATACTTATCTGCTAAAGCTAATCGGTCGTGTGTTTCGATATTGTTTTTGGCAACATCGGGAATCGAAATGGTTCTTTGCGTTTGGTAATCGAACCCCACCATGACCGTCATGGCTTGGGCAACCAACTGAATATCCGTATCTTTTTCTTTAGTAAGGTTATAGGAAAGTTCAAAACTTTTTGTTCCCATTTTGCTACAACGCACATAGACAAAGGCTTGATCTTGGACAAAAAGCGGCATTCGATAATCGAGTTCGACTCGAGCCACTATCAAACCAAATTTTTCCCAATCCCAATCCACAGCCGCCAAGTAATGCGTGCGGGCTTCCTCCAAATAGGTCAAATAAACAGCATTATTGACATGACCGAGTGCGTCCATATCCGACCATCGAAGGGGTAAAGGATATTTGAAATAAAAATTTTGTAATAATTCGTTCATGGTTTCGTGTGTTTTCAGTACGCTTTTCTTGGGGCAAATATATCAAAATTCTATTAAAATCACTCACTTGTTTTTTTGCAAAAAAATGCCTTTTTTTGTAGGAAAATTGCTAATTCCAAACCTTACCAATACCACAAATCCCATGAAAATAGTAGAATGTCCGCGCGATGCCATGCAAGGGCTATCGTATATGATCCCGACCGAACAAAAAATTTTGTACCTCAACGCCCTCATGAGAATCGGCTTTGATACGCTGGATTTGGGGAGTTTTGTTTCGCCCAAAGCCATTCCACAAATGCAGGATACGGCAGAAGTATTGCAAGGTTTGGATCTAAGCCTCAAAAAATCCAAATTTTTGGTCATAGTGGCAAGTCGAAGCGGCGCGCAAAAAGCCGTCCAGCACGAAGCCGTTGATTATTTGGGTTTTCCGCTTTCGGTTTCCGAAACTTTCCAAATGCGAAACACGAATAAAAATATTGAGGAAGCATTGCTTTGTTTGGCGGAAATCAAAGAAATTACGGAAAAAAGTGGAAAAGAATTAGCCGTTTATCTGTCGATGGGTTTTGGAAATCCGTACGGCGATCCCTACGATATTGATATTATTGAGGCTTTTTTTATGGAAAAAATGCAAAAAATGGGCATAAAAACCGTTTTGCTTTCCGATACGATTGGTGTTTCTCAACCTGATCAAATTATCAAACTTTTTTCGAGGCTTCTCAAACAATTTCCCGGTATCGAAATTGGGGCGCACTTTCACTCGAATCCTCGAACGGCTACCGCTAAAATCCAAGCGGCTTACGAGTCGGGCTGTAGGCGTTTTGACGGAGCTATCGGGGGTTTTGGTGGCTGCCCGTTCGCTACCGAAGAACTAACGGGCAACATTGCTACCGAACAAATGATCGGTTTTTTTATGGATCGCAACATCGAAACAGGCATCGATTTATCGCATTTTTCGGAAGCGGTCAAACTTTGTCAAAAAATTTTTCACCCTATGCCAGCATAAGTTCGGTGGCTTCGGTAGCCAAACCGTATTTTTTGATGGCTTTTACCGTACCCGCTTCTATGCTGATTTGGTCGTAAATGGCTGTTAATGAGAAAGGTGGAATAATTTTAACAAGTGAATCAGGTGCATTTTCAGGACGTTCGAAAAGCGGAATGTAATGCACTTTTACTCCCAATTTTTGATCGGCTACATCACAAATCTGTTTGATTGCCTTGCCAAAATAGTCTTTCATTTCTTGGCTCAAAGCAAACTCAAAACCTGTAAATTGACCTACGCAACGCATTTCTTCCGCCAAAAGTAAAATAGCTGTCAAATAAGGCTGATGAACTTGCACGAAAATATCATTTTGCAAAATGCCTACTTTTTGGCTTTCCGAAAGTTGCGGATTAAAAATAATATCGAGCATATCGTCCTGCCAAACATTTCCTTTTTCGAGTTCCGCCAAAGTGTCTTTCCAACGGTTTAAAGGCTGTAATTTATTTTTTTGTTGAAAAAAACGGAATAAAATCACCTCAATTACGGCTTTTTCTTCTTGAGAATTTTGGCGAACACATTGTTCATAAAAACGGTTTGCCATGTGTTCGGTTTGTTCCAAAAACTCGATCAATTCCTTATTAAATTCGCAGAAAGGAGCATAATAAGGCATAATATTGGGAGGCAAGCCTAATTGTTGGGCTTTTTGTGCCTCGATTTCGTTTTGCAAACGCACGTTGTCCTCTAACAAATCCTCGTTTGCCAATTTCAATTCCGCCAATTCCTGTTTTAAGGTATCTTTTTCCTCAATTACATTTTCCAAAATTTTGGAACTCATGCGCGGTTCGGTAGGCATAACTGTAGCCAAATGGGTTTCTTGTTTGGGCATTTCTTCAGGGTCAATAAAGGCTTCAATTTCCTCTTGGCTAATTTCCGAACTGCTATTTTCAACCTCCTCGCCGTTTTTCACTCCGTTCGAATGCGGTACGCTGGCAAGGTCTGGCTTTTCTTGTGGGCTTTCATTTTCCTGTTCTGATCGCCCTTGTTGTGGTTTTACCTCACTTTTTTTTTTCGGAGTATTTTTCAAATTCGGGTTTGTATTTCGTCCAATTGGGCTATTTTCAGCATTATCACGCATTCCCAAAATTTTATCCCGATTGATATAAACCAATAAACCAATGAGAATCAAAGCCACAATGCCTAAAATAAATTTCCAGTCGTTTCGAGAGTTTGTAGCAGGTTCGAACTGATCGGCAGGGTTCGAAGTCGTGCCTTCCGTTGTTGGATTTGTTTCTCCGTTTGCGGTCGAATTGGGGGCGGTTTGCGTAATGGTAATATCGTTCGCATCGAGAATCAGCGTAGGATAACTTGGGATAATAATTCGCAAATACCTGTTAGCGAAGTGTTTGCGGAAATACTCTGCCGTAAATTTGTCCTTGCGTTTGGTTTTGATCTTAATAATGTCTTTGACGCTGTGCGAAGCTATCGAAATCTGCCCATTAGTTTCGACCAGCGAAAGATCATAGACGTAAGTATTGGAATCGAGGGCGGATTGTTGGACAAATTTGTGTTTATTTTCTTTGTAAAGCGTAGCCGTATCGGTACTAACGGTTACAGGGTATTCGTAGGTTTGTTTTGTCCCTGCACCCCAAGGCACTTCGATTTGCGTATCCTCGAATTTCAAAAAAATGCCTTTTTTACCGTTTCGTAACTTGCTTTCGGTTTCTTTGCTAAACAATTCATAGATTTCACCTTCGAAAAGTTTGACTTTTCGACCATCCCTTTTTAGGGTATAATCTCCGTCCCGCAAAATACGAACGTAGGTTTGGGCAAAAAGGCTGGTTTGGAAAAAGGCAAAAAACAATATAAAAACAAGGGTTTTGTATTTACTATTCATGGTTTTTGGTGTAAGTGTAATTTTGGTTTTGTATGGCGAACATTCTTGTTCGCTACCGAAACGAACAAGAATGTTCGTTTGACTTTCCTACAAATGTAATTTTGGCAAGCTATTTTTCCAAATGTTTTCGTAGTAAATTTTCCTAATTAATTCGTAAATTTGCCAATCTTAATTTTTTCTTTACAAAAATGATCATTGCTAATCCCATTTATGATGTGGTTTTCAAACGCCTGATGGAAAATGACAAAGTTGTCAAGTTTTTCATTGGGACGGTTTTGGACGAGGAAATCGAAGCTGTCGAACTCAAACCGCAGGAATTTACC
This sequence comes from Cytophagales bacterium, assembly GCA_013297565.1. Classification (GTDB taxonomy): domain Bacteria; phylum Bacteroidota; class Bacteroidia; order Cytophagales; family Thermoflexibacteraceae; genus JAAFHK01. The sequence continues at coordinate 9,415 of JAAFHK010000018.1, read as the reverse complement.
TATATGCAGGATATTGACCTTGACGATCCGATTATCGTTAAATACGTCAAAGAAAGAATACAAGAGAGGTTAAGTATCAATGTGTTCCGTTTGGATTTTGTAGCAACGATTCGAACCAAAACAGGCGAGTTGAAAAAAATCCTAATCGAAGTCCAAAAAGCCCAGCACCTGATCGATATTATGCGTTTTCGGAATTATTTGGCGGAACAATACAAACGAACCGACCAAGTGAATAATGAAAATAAGATTTTGCCGATCACGACCATTTATATTTTGGGTTTTACACTACCCGAAATCGAAAGTCCTTGCATAAAAGTCGAACGCAATTACAAAGACCTGATCAGCAAAAATACGATAGAAGCCAAAAGTGATTTTATCGAAAAACTCACCCACGATAGTTTTGTGGTACAAGTCAAGCGCATTACTGACCGCTATCAAACCCGCTTGGATAAACTTTTGAGTGTTTTTGCTCAACAGCATTTTGTAGATGATAAGGAAATTATCAAGGAATTTAAGCACGATTCCGATTTGGAAGAAATCCGCACCATGACCGATATTTTGCATTATGTTGGCACTGATCCGAAAGAAAAAAAAGAAATCGAAACCGAACAAGAGGCATGGCGAACTATCAATGCTTTTTTGAAGGAACAGGAAGACCGAGCAAAAGAGTATTTGGCACAATTGGAAGAAAGCCAAAAAGCCCTTGAAGAAAAAGACAAAATTTTGGAAGATAACCAAAAAGCACTTGAAGAAAAAGACAAAATTTTGGAAGATAACCAAAAAGCACTTGAAGAAAAAGCTAAGATTTTGGAGGAAAAGGACAAAGCCCTTGAGGAAACCGAAAGGGTGCTGCAAGAGAAAGAAAGGCTAATAACCGAACTTTTGCGAAAACTTGATGAGCAAAAATAATCATGAAAACGACACTCGAATTGGTTTTGCCACCCGAAATAGCTTACGAACGGCTTGCCTTAGAACGCCATGTTTGCGAAGTAAAAAAGTGGCAAAACCTTGATAATAAATACGTTAGACTTCTGCGCCGTTCTGTAGATGCGCGTGGAAAGCAGGTAAGAGTCCATACTACGGTCGAAATAGGCATAGATGAAAATCTTGCTCCGCTTTGTACCTACCAGCGAAAATATCCAAATGTTCGCAACCGTCCGCAGGTGCTAATAGTCGGGGCGGGACCTGCGGGAATGTTTGCGGCTTTGCGGCTGATCGAACTGGGCTTAAAACCTATTTTGATCGAACGTGGCGGTGATGTTCGGACACGCAGACGGGATTTGGCGGCAATTAATAAGGCACACAAAGTTAATCCCGAATCTAATTATTGTTTTGGAGAAGGCGGAGCAGGCACTTATTCGGACGGAAAACTGTATACAAGATCAAGCAAAAGAGGCAATTTTAGGCGAATTTTGGAAATTTTTGTGGCACATGGCGCTGACGAACGCATTATGGTCGATACGCACCCACACATTGGGACGAACAAACTGCCGCCTATAGTTGCCGCAATCCGACAAAGCATTATTGAGGCTGGAGGCGAAGTGATGTTTGATAGTAAAGTAGTTGATTTTCAGATAGTTAATCAAGAAATAAAAGGCATTATTTTACAAAATGGGCTGAAGTTGGAAGGAGTTGGGGTGATTTTGGCGACAGGACATTCGGCAAGGGACATTTTTGAATTATTGGATCGAAAAAAAATATTCATCGAGGCAAAACCTTTTGCTTTGGGCGTTCGGATCGAGCATTCGCAAAGTTTAATCGACCAAATTCAGTATCATTCTTCGCCTCGAAATCCGTATTTGCCCGCCGCACCCTACAGTTTGGTGAGCCAAATTGGGTACGAAAGCAAGGAAAAAGGCGTTTTCTCTTTTTGTATGTGTCCTGGTGGTTTTATTGTGCCTTCGGCAACGGCTGATGGCGAAATAGTGGTCAATGGAATGTCGCCCTCGCGCCGCAATTCTCCTTTTGCTAATTCGGGAATTGTAGTGTCTGTAGATGAAACGGATTGGACTGATTTTCAGGCTTATGGCAATTTGTCGGGCATGAAATTCCAACAAAGCATTGAGCAAAAAGCCTGTCAAATAGCAGGAGGAACGCAAACCGCCCCTGCCCAAATTATGACGGATTTTGTCGAAAAACGGCTTTCAAACCATTTATTGGAAACTTCGTACCAACCTGGCTTAAGTTCGGTCATGCTTGATGAGGTTTTGCCCAAGCCTATTGCCTATCGTTTGCGGAAAGGTTTGGCGGATTTTGGAAAAAAAATGCGGGGTTATTTGACTGATGAGGCGCAAATTGTAGGGGTGGAAAGTCGGACTTCTTCACCTGTGAAAATTCCAAGAGATTCGGAAACCTGCGAACATTTGCAAATTAAGCGACTTTTTCCTTGTGGCGAAGGGGCAGGCTATGCGGGCGGAATCGCTTCGGCGGCTATGGACGGCGAACGCTGCGCTGAACGTTTGGCGGAAAAATATGGTAAATAAATCGTTTTTTGTTAAAAGAAAATATTAATTATCTTTGTATGAAACCAATAAATTAGGAAAAACCATTTTTTTATACTTAAATTTCGGACTTTAGGCGTAAATTTTCGTTGTAATAGAAAAAAACAAACCTCAAACATAACATAAATTGTATGCGAAACACTATTCTGATCACTCTGTTACTTTTGGTTTCTTGGGTGAGCTTTGCCCAAGATGGACTGCCTCCTCAAGCGAAAACGCCTGAAAAAACGATTATTTTGGACGCTGAAGGAATAGAGTTTGAAGATCAGTTTGTGGAAGGAATCAAATTTTGTTTGCTTGAAGAATACGAAAAAGCCTTGCCAATTTTTGAAAAATTACAAGAAAAATACCCCACTCGAACCGCAATTACTTACCAAATTGCCAATATTTATTTCAAACAAAATTTTTACGAAAAAGCATTGCCCCAAGCCCTCCAAACATTGCGCCTCGACCCCGAAAACGCCCACCATTATATTTTGGTAGCCGATATTTACGAAGCACAACAAGATTATAAACAAGCGGCAGAAATGCTCGAAAAACTCCTTGAACGTGAGCCTTTTAGAGAAACGGTGTATTATGACTTGGCTGTTTTGTATCTTTATCAGGAAAAATATGACGAAACCATTGAAACCTATAATCGCGCCGAAAAACAATTTGGTTTAAATGAAATGGTCGTTCGCCACAAACAAAAGATTTATCTTTCGATTGACAACTTCAAAGGAGCATTGGCAGAAGGCAAAAAACTCATTCAGGAATTTCCAAAAGTGGTCGATTATTACGTTTCGCAAGCAAGCCTCTGCTTGGCAAACGGCTATACGGACGAAGCCCATAATTTGCTATTGGAAGCGCTAAAAATTGACAATACGAATCCGCAACTACACCTTCATCTTGCCGAAATTTATACTTTAAAAGGCGAAAAAGCGAAAAGCCATGAGGCTATGGAATATGCTTTTGGGAGTCCGCTTTTGGAAGTTGATGCCAAATTGAATTTTATTTCAGACCTAACGACTTCGCAAGAACCCGAAGAACTTGCTTTGGCTTTAAAACTGATGAAAATGGCGGTTTTGGTGCATAATGAAAATGCAACTGTGCATATTACTTTGGGGGATTTGTTAAAAAACAAAAAAGATTTTAAAGAAGCAAGAAAAATCTATCTGACGGCACTCGAAATCGATGCCGATAATTACCGAGTTTGGGAAGAAATGATGCAGTTGGATTTGGAATTGAACCAATATGATAGCTTGGCAAAACACAGCGAAAAAGCCCTTGAGTATTTTCCAAATCACGCCGTTTTTTGGTTTTATAATGGAAGTGCCAATTTGATCTTGAAAAAATACCAAAAAGCTATCGAAGCTCTCGAACAAACCCGCAGTTTGGCACAGGGTAATGTGGAATTGCAATACCAAGCCTATTCACAACTTGGGGACTGCTACAATGGGATCAAAGAATATGAAATGGCAGATCAAGCCTACGAAAAAGCCTTAAGTTTTAAGCCTAATGATTTGTATGTTTTGAATAATTATAGTTATTTTTTGGCACTTAGGAAAGAAAAATTAGAACTTGCTAAAAAAATGGCTGATGATTTGGCGCGGCTTTCGCCCTCGAATGCTACTTATTTGGATACCTATGCTTGGGTGCTTTTTCAGGCGGGCGAATATGATAAAGCCCTGCCTTATATTGAAAAGGCAAGCGGTATTTCTCCAAAAGGCGTGATTTTGGAACATTATGGAGATGTCCTTTTCAAACTTGGGCGAACAGCAGAAGCCATCGAGCAGTGGAATAAAGCCAAAAAAACAGGCGGTTCAAGCGAACAAATCGATAGAAAAATAACCGAAAAGAAACTTATAGAATAGAGTTTATGAACAATTTGCAAAACGCCCTTTAGGGTGTTTCTAAAACATTAAAAATCAGCTTATTGGCACAGAACAAGTCTATACTACAGACTTGTTTATAAACTTTAATAAAAATTTAACTATTTTTTATCCTAATTTATGTAAAAAAATGTAAAAAAATTTGGATCGTTTAAGCAAGAAACCTATTTTTGATTTCGCAAAGATTAGAAAAAAAGACTTAAACCTAACCTTTTAGTATTATGAATTGCTTTTTTTACCGTTCTACAGCTTTTGCTGTACTTGCTCTATTTATTTCAGGTTGTTCAGTTATTCAACAGAAATTTACACAAATTAGCCAAAAATATAAGCCTGTTTCGCATCAACTCGTTAGCTTTACGCCTCTCGTTTTTCCAAATCAAGATATTTTTGCCTTTGCTCTCCCCCAGGCTCCTCTGCCTCTGATTCAACCTCTCGAAACGGTAGTTGTTACCAATGAATCCAATCCTTTGGGACAAGAAATGGTCGAATTTGCTAAAAAACAATTAGGTATTCGGTACAGATATGCAGGACACAATCCTAAATATGGTTTTGATTGTTCGGGTTTTACCTCCTTTGTCGCAAGCAATTTTGGGTATAATCTTTCTCCTGCTTGTTCGGGTCAAAGTGTCATAGGCGAAGAAATTCCGCTTTCAGAGGTTCAAAAAGGCGATTTATTGTTTTTTGGGTATGCCCGCAAAAAAGGAAAAGGTAAAAAACAAAAAGCAACAAATTATACCTATATCAGCCATGTGGGTATGGTGGCTTCCGATAAAGGCGAAACGATGGCAATGATTCATGCGGCTCGACGTGGGATTGCGATTGATGATATTCATTCGGGCAGTTGGCGACATTATTATGCTCCTCGTTTTCTTTTTGCCAAACGAATCACCACTCAAGAACAGATTGAAAAACTCCAAAACCCTATTTTTTGGGCTAAAAAGCAATAGTTTTCTTTTAAAAAAACATTTCCTTAAAATGCTTTGTTAGGTAGCAAATTAAAAATACCTACGAAATGGATTTTACAGGAAAAAAAATAGTAGTCGTAGGCGGCAGTTCGGGCATTGGCTTCGAAACCTGCCGCTTACTGCTTCAGTCTGGGGCTGAAGTTTGGAATATGTCGCGCCGAAAGCCCGCAGATTTGGCGGTAAGTCATATTCCTTTTGATGTGCTGAATTTTGAGGAAAACGCTTTTTCTCAAATCGATACTTTGCATGGTTTGGTGTATTGCGTAGGGAGCATCAACTTGAAACCCTTTAATCGGCTCAAAAAAGAAGATTTTTTGCAAGATTATCATTTGAACGTTCTGGGTGCGGTGCAAACTATCCAATCTGCTTTGCCTGCTTTGCGAAAAGGGCAACAGGCTTCTGTAGTGTTGTTTAGCACGGTTGCGGTAGGAGTTGGTATGGGTTTTCATGCCAGCGTAGCTTCCGCCAAAGGTGCGGTCGAGGGACTTGTCCGATCTTTGGCCGCCGAATTTGCTCCTTACCAAATCCGTTGCAATGCCATTGCTCCTTCGCTTACGGACACTCCGCTTGCCCAAAATTTGCTTTCTACGGACGAAAAACGCCAAGCCGCCGCCAAAAGACACCCGCTGAACAAAATAGGTACGGCGCAGGATTTGGCACAAATGACTACTTTTTTGCTTTCAGACCATGCGGCTTGGGTTACAGGGCAAATCATAGGCGTAGATGGTGGGCTTTCGAGTCTGCGGGTATGAAAGTGTATTTTAGTATAGAAAAGCAAGCCCTAAATTTTTACAGAATCTTTAGGGCTTGCTCTTGTGCTATTTTTCTCCTTTCATTTTTTTTTCTAAAGCCTCAAAAAATAAATCTCCTTGTAATTGATAGCCTTTTTCGGTTAGGTGCAAGCGGTCGCTAATGCAAAGCCCTGCTTTTTCCCACTTTTCGATAGAACGAAAACCACCCATAATTTCATAAAAGTCCCAAACTGCCAAACCCATTTCTTCGGCTACTTCATACACTTTTTGGCGTGCATTGCCATTGTCAGGGTTTAGTTTTCGCAAACGGTAGGCATCTCCTGTGGTGGTGAGGATTATCGAGGCTTTGGGTGCGGCTTGCCTGATGTCTTTTACGAGTTCTTTGAGTTGTGTTTTGTATTGCATTGCGTCAAATTTGGGACTAAAAGCATCATTTGCTCCCAGAGAAACTACGACCAGATCGGCAGTCAAGACGCTAAGGTGGCGAACAAAATCCTCACAACGGAAATAAGTATCAGTTTTTGCTCCATTTACGCCAATCGCATGATAGACCACACCCGAATCGTCATTTTCGAGGGACAAACCCTGCATGACGAATTGTTTTTGCGAACCGTTTGTTTTGAAAAGTTTTAGCGTAACCGCTTCTTGGGCTTGACGAAATTGGTATTCTACAAAACCAGAACGGCTGTGATAGGCTTGTTCGATGTTTTTTCCTTTGCTTTGAACTTTTATGTTGAACGAAGCCACATCAAAAACAGGATAAAAAACTTTTAATTTGGTAATTTTAAAAGGGTCTTGGTTTTTGTCGGCTTTTACGGTTAGGCTTGCATCGGGGGCGTAGGTGGCGGCTGTGAGTCCTGCCAAACCCCATCGGCTAAATGCCGTTTCGATCACGCTTCGCTTGCCTTCCCAAATACCCGAAAAATGCGTTTCGTAATCTTTTGGGCTGTTGGTTTGGGCTATAGGATAGGGAAAAAGGAATCCACGTCCGCCATTTCCGTATTTTTTTTGAAAAAGTTGTCGCATTTTACCCGTCCAATGCCCCGCCTGAATATGCGAATCGCCAATATGAACTATATTTACTTTGCCTTTTTTTTCCGTTTCGAGTTTTTGGAGTTGTGCATGGAAATAATCCATACTTTTTTCCGAAACCGAATACACTTTGTTTTTTTCCAAATTCAAAAATGAATACGGAGTTTGGGCGTAAAGCCCTGAAAAACAGAAACTTACTAAAAATAAACTTGTTTTAAAGAAAGTTGTCATGACTTATAATATATGAGGAAGTGATCATAATGAGTCTATATATAGGACAAACCTACGAAAAAAGCCTCATTTTTTCATTTTTTTTGGTTTTTATCTTTTCTTGCTAAAATAATTTGTTTTTCTGCCAAACATACTTTATTATTGTTTTGTCATGTTGCCAATAAACCTGATCATTATGCCACTCACCAAACTACTACAGCGCCTCGAATACCTCGACCGCCTGATCCGTTTTAAGAACACAGGTACGCCCACCGAACTTGCCGCGAAACTCGGCGTATCGGAAAGAACCCTGTACCGACTGCTCGAAGAACTGCGTGAGGACTTGCAAATGCCCATTGCCTACGATCTGGATAGTCAAACTTATTTCTACCTCGAAGAAGGAAAATTGGTCATTGGTTTTCAAAGAAAACTAAGCCTCGACGAAATGGCTAATATAAAAGGCGGTGTAAGTTTAGGAAAATATTTTAAAAACTTAACACAACTGACAGGACATGGCAGTGCGCCAAACTACCTTTGCACCGTTAAACAAATCTATCATTTTTAAAACTTTTAAAACAATGAAAAAATTATCTTTAGATCAAATGGCGGTTGTGAAAGGTGGGGGAATATGTGAAGTCGGAGGAGCTACATTGGTACTTGGTGCGGCTGTATTAGTGGCAGGAGTTGCTACTATTGCTACTGGTGGTATTGGTTTAGCTGTTGCAGGCGGTTTAGGTGTTTATTTTGGTAATATGGTTGGACTTGCTTGTTTGATGGGGGCTAAATAATTATGAAAAAGCTAAATTTTGATCAAATGGCATCTGTAAAAGGTGGTTATACAAAAAAATTTGCCGATGGTGCTTGTCATGTTGCGAGTATTGGTGGTTTTACAACAACAGTTGTGGCTTATTTAGTTGGTGGTCCCGCTTTAGGTGCGGCTGGTCTCGTTTTGGCAAGTGTAGATTTATGGTGTGATTATGGTCGTTAGCCCATAAAATCTGCTAACTCTCTCTCAATTCTATGAGTTATTGCAGAATTGAGAGATTTTGTAAATAAAAGAAGTCTATTCTCAAATTCCACCTAAAATGAAATTAATAGATTACAGTATACGTAGTTTGCTTGTTTTTATACTAATAATGGTTTTATTTTTTGAAATAAAGCCTTGGTTAGGCTATATTCTTTCCTCTGATGAGGATTTTATTAACAAAAATTTGAAATTAGTAGGGTATGCTCTTATGATTATTTATCTTGTATTACGATATATCATAAGCAGATTGAAAATACCTAATCCCAAATAGGTGGGCTTCACTTTTTTTAATTTAAGAATTATTATGAAAGAATTAAAACAAGGCTTAAAAATAGCTTCGATATTTTCAGGTATTGGTATTTTGTTTTTTGAAACAAAACACTTGCTAAACTACGAGTTATCTGCTGATGAAAAAATACTTGATATTGCTGTTAAAATTGGTGGTTTCCCGATAATACTTGTGTATGCTCTTTGGGGTAGTTTTACTTATTTTCAACAGAGGAATAAAAATTCGGATCAAATTTAAGCATAGTTTTTCCCATGAATAACAGATTAATTTTAGTCGTTTTAGTTTGTGCAAACCTCATTTTAGGCGTATTGTTTTATGCTTTATTTTTTGCTCAAAACACTGTGAGCATTACTTCAGGTTCTGCAATTGGCTTACTTTTATCAAGCATATCACTTAATTTTACGGCTTATGCTTTGTATAGGGAAAAAAGAAAACAAGAAATGGTTTAACGCTAATTTACGAAACCTTATCAAGTTTGTACTTTGGTAAGGTTTTTTTTATAAATTTTTTTCGCACTATAAAAATGAAATTCCTTTTTCTCTCCTTTGATGGGCGAGTCTATTTCCTATTTTTGTGCCTTTGCTTTTTGCAGGCACTTCGTATGTAAGTTCTAAAAATTTTTACGAAAATTTTACCAAAAAATTATTCACTCCGATCTTATCGGAGTCACCGTACTTACCTTTGCACCGTTAAACAAATCTATCATTTTTAAAACTTTTAAAACAATGAAAAAGTTATCTTTAGATCAAATGGCAACGGTGAAAGGTG
>JAAFHK010000179.1 GCA_013297565.1 Cytophagales bacterium | reverse complement strand
TTAAATTGTAATGCTCAAAAGGTCTGACGTTTGCGTCTGCACCCATACAGAACAAAATAATCAGACGGCACAACATTAAGTTTAGCATTACCCAAATGATTACGAAGTGTTGGTGATTTTATTGATCGAAATTTTTGGTTTGTGGCTAATCTTATACCTTATTTTGTTTGTTCTATTGCGTAGAAAAAATTAAAAATTAGATTACCTTTTCCTCCTCCCATACCGAAAGGCAAAATTGCACGCCTAATTTGCCGAAAATTACCATGCTTTCAGGTGACATTTCCCAATCTTCCCTACGAAATACTCCTTTATTCCTCCTCAACCTTCCATTTATGTTCCATTGCCTCTCGGCTCAAGCCCCCGATAACTTCCATACCCGCAAAACCAATTAGCATTTCGCCTACTCTGTATTTTTTGGCAACCGACGAAAAGAACTCGACAGTAGTAATTTCCGCCAAAAATATTTTTTCAATCTTATTTTCTTGAAAAAGCCTTTCCATTTCCACCGTTCCGTCCTCTCGATGATACATCTTGAGCAAAGCCGAAGTATCTAAAAATACTTTCATACGTAACTTCTCCTTTCCTCGATGACGGCATCACTCAACGAACCTTTGTAATCCTTCAAAACCGCTTTGGCTTTTGCAAAGGAAAAATCACTTAATTGCAAATATTTCTTTTCTGTGGGCTTTTTTTCGAAATTTTCTAACAAAAAATGCTTGATTTTCTGTTGCAAATATTCCCACACCGCCCACAACTCCTCAAGGCTGAGAGTTTCGAGTTCCTGTAAAACAAAGGCTACTTTGCTCATGGTTATTTTCTTTTTTGAAACAAAGATAAAGAAATTTCCCAAATTTTTCCCTTTATTTACATTTTTAAAAACAATCCCAAAAACCAATTTTTTCTTATGAAAAACTTTTTATTCTTCCTAATTTCCTTGTTTTTGTGCCAAAGTTTGACGGCACAAAACAAACCTGATCCCTCGAAAGGTCGTCCGCAAATGCCCAATTTTACGCCTGCTCAAGAACGCCTAACGAGCTATGCGCAACGCCAAAAAATCTTGCAAAATTCGCTTGTCCGCAACGTGCCTTTTCGCAATGCGGGTCCCAATATTATGAGTGGGCGTGTGGTCGATTTGGCGGTTTTTGAGGCTGATCCGAGCATTTTTTTCGTTGCCTACGCTTCGGGCGGGCTTTGGAAAACCGAAAATAACGGCTTGGATTTCGTGCCACTCTTTGATAATGAGGCGGTTATGACCATTGGCGATATGGCGGTGCGTTGGAATGCGGACGGTTCGGCATCGGAAATTTGGATCGGTTCGGGCGAAAATAATTCGAGCCGTTCGTCTTATTCGGGCGTAGGAATTTACAAAAGTACGGACAACGGAAAAACGTGGAAACACATGGGTTTGGAAGAATCGCACCATATCGGGCGGATCGTTTTGCACCCTTCAAAGCCCGAAGTGGCTTGGGTAGCGGTTTTGGGGCATTTATATTCCAATAATCCTGAACGTGGGGTTTATAAAACCGAAGATGGCGGAAAAACTTGGAAGCAAACGCTGTTTGTGAATGGGGCAACGGGGGCTGTGGATTTGGTAGTCGATCCGAAAAACCCTGATAATTTGTATGTTGCGCTTTGGGAACGAAACCGCAAGGCGTGGAATTTTGCGGGAAATGGTAAAAATTCGGGAATTTACAAAAGCACAGATGGTGGCGTAAATTGGGCAAAATTAAATACCGAAACAAGCGGTTTTCCTGCTACAGAAGGCGTAGGAAGGATTGGTTTGGCGGTTTTTGAAAAAAATCCAAATATTTTGTATGCTGTTTTGGACAATCAGGACAAAAGAGAAAAAGAAAAAGACGAAAAAACGCCAAAAATTACCACAGAGCTACTTTCTAAAATTTCGAAAGAGGATTTTTTAAAATTTTCACAAGAAGAAATCAATGAATTTTTGGATAAAAACGATTTTCCGAAAGAACATTTTGGGAAAGAAATTTTAGAAAAAGTAGAAAAAGGCACGTTACAACCTAAACAAATTGCCGAATATTTGGGCGGTGATGCCAATAATGACCTTTTCAACACACCAATCAAAGGGGCGGAAGTCTATAGAAGTGATGACGCAGGCAAAACTTGGCGAAAAACGCACGAAAAATATGTAGAGGATTTGGTTTATACTTACGGTTATTATTTTGGGCAATTCTACATCGATCCGAACAATGCCGACCGAGTTTATACGATTGGCGTACCCATTATCAAGTCCGAAGATGGCGGAAAAACATGGGCATCGATTAACGGTGAGAATGTTCATGCCGATCACCACGCCCTTTGGCTGAACCCAAAACGCAAAGGACACATGGTTTTGGGCAATGACGGCGGCATCAATATTTCGTATGATGATGGCAAAACATGGGCAAAATGCAATTCGATTCCTGTTGGGCAGTTTTACGCCATCAATTACGATTTGGAAGAAAACTATAATATTTACGGTGGTTTGCAGGACAACGGCGTTTGGTTTGGAAAAAATAATTACAAACGAAATGACGCTTGGCAACAAAATGGAATTTATCCCTACAAAGGCATCATGGGCGGAGATGGAATGCAAGTTGAGGTCGATTGGCGGGACAACACAACCGTTTATACGGGCTACCAATTTGGTAACTATTTCAGAATCAATAAGAAAACAAACGAAAACAAATACATCACGCCCCAGCACAAATTAGGCGAAAAACCGTTTCGTTTTAATTGGCAAACGCCTATTCACCTTTCCCGACACAATCAGGATATTTTATACATGGGTTCTAATTTTTTCCACCGTTCGATGGACAAAGGCGAAACGTGGGAAAAACTTTCGCAAGACCTCACCAAAGGTGGAAAAGAGGGCAATGTGCCTTACGGAACGCTGTCGAGCATAGACGAGTCGCCCAAACATTTCGGACTGCTCTATGCGGGAAGCGATGACGGTCTGGTACATATCAGCAAAGATGGGGGCTATAATTGGACAAAAATATCAGACGGATTGCCTGCGGATATGTGGGTAAGTCGGGTGGAAGCCTCAAATCACGCTGAAAATAGGGTTTATGTAAGTTTGAACGGCTATCGTTGGGACAATTTCGAGGCAATGCTCTATGTTTCGGACGATTACGGAAAAACTTGGAAGCGTTTGGGAACGGATTTGCCCAAAGAACCGATCAATGTGGTGCGAGAGGACGACAAAAACGAAAATGTGTTGTATGTAGGCACAGATCATGGCGTGTATGTTTCGGTGGATCGGGGTGCGAGTTTTATGCTTATGAACAAAAATTTTCCTGCTGTAGCCGTACATGATTTGGCGGTACATCATCGAGATCGGGACTTGATTGTAGGCACGCATGGGCGTTCGCTGTGGGTAGCAAAAGTGGCTCATATTCAGGAACTTACGAAAGAAGTGTTGGCGAAAAACGTGCATTTATTTGACATAAACGGCACAACTTACAGCGAAAATTGGGGCAAAAAACGCAGTTGGAGAGAACCCGCCGAAGCCAAAACCGAAATTGGATTTTTTGCAGGACAAAACGGCGAAGCAAGCCTACAAATCAAAGCTGAAAATGCGGTTTTGAAAGAATGGAAAATGCAGGTTTCGAAGGGTTTAAATTATTCGGAATTTGATTTTAGCGTAGAGGAAAAAACGGCAAAGGATTTGGAAAAAACTTTGCAAGCCAAAAAGCCTGAAACCAAAATTGCGGCGGCGGAAAACGGCAAATTTTACCTTCCTGCGGGAACTTACGAAATTTCGGTAACGCTTGGAAACACGACCGAAAAGAAAAATTTGGAAGTGAAACCGCAAAAGGAACGCCCAAAAAGAACAGTGAAAAAAACACCGTAAAAACGTTTTTTTAGAACTTCCATTTCTTGAAGAAATGGAAGTTCTTTCATTTTTTCGAAGTTTTGGCTATTTTTTCCTTGATGGTTTCAGGATTACGGTTTTGATGAATAACCGCATTTACTGTTACTTCTTTTTCTTGTTCGGCTACTTCGTAATATGCCGAATAAGGAAAACGGTGCAAATTTGCTTTTCTAAAATTATCGGCAAATTGTTCGTAAGCATAGGGATTTTCAGCAATTCGATCTTCCTTTTGCGTATATTTTGTAAAAAATTCCAAACCCAAATCCTTTTTCTGTGCCTCATAATACTCGATTGCCTCTTGCAAATCCAAGTTCGCCTCTTTGAGGACTTTCACATTATACTTGCTCATGCCAATTAAATTTGTTTCGTATAAGTTGTCTGTTTTCTTCGGCGCTCAGAACCGTTTCAGGGTTTTCTTGGGCATTTTGACTGCGTTTTGAGAGCAATAAAGCCAATAAATGCTCATATTCGGCGGTTTTATCCTGTTCTTGCGTGTGGGTAATTTGGTATTTATTCATCAGAAACTCGATAAAATCCAATACTTCCGTCCGCAAACTATCAGGTAAATACACCATTCGGTCGAGAATCAATTCCGTAGTATTCATCTGCTTTCGTTTATGATAATAAGGCAAAGATAGGGAAAAGATTGTGGTTTTTGAAAAAAGCCCTTATTTTTGTTCTTTAAACCCTATTTCCAATGCTTACCCAAGAAAAACAACAAACTAAACAAAAATCTTTTTTCGAAACCGAAAAGCCCCAAAAGCCTTTTATTTTTCCCAAAATTAGCATTTTGATTGGGTTTTTACTACTTTTGGGAATAGGGTTTGCGATCTATGCTGTTTTTCCTGAACCGAAAAGTCAAGAAGACGAACTTACGGATTTGATCACAAGAATCGAAAGCGGTGAGGATTTACCGAATGGCGAATGGAAAGATTATTGCCATTTGATGGCGGTTTTGCGGGATTCTATTTCGCCCCAATGCGTGTGCGTTTTAGATGGCATTAATTGGGACAATCCACCACGAAGCCCTGAACGCTTGCCTGAAGTGTGGGAATTGATTGTTGATGAGCGCGATCAAGGAAATAGGTTTCGTTTTAAACACAAAACGTATACTCGAATCGTGATTGGATTTGATGCAACCGATTCCAAAGGAGATGAACGTCCGCATTGGCATAGGGAAAATCCTAACAAAAAGAAAGGACAGGAATATCTTGATCAAGATTGTAATCCTGTGAGAAGTAAAAGTAATCCTTCACACATTTACGTTAGAATACGAAAATGAACGAAACACTGATTGATCCCATAGTAGAATTTTTTGAATGGTACGATCTGAACGACACGCCTATTGAGGCTTTGCACTTTGATTTTTTGAACCAAAGTATAAGCCTTGTTATGGAAGATTATGACGATCAGACCGAACAAGTTGTGCCATGTACTTTATTATTCAAAGGCGTACATAAATATACGTTTGATTATCCTGTAGAGCGCTTTTTTTATGAAATGAAAGCTATTTATCGTGTGAAATTAAATGTTATACACGAAAATTATTATGAATTAGAAATATTGATTGATATGAAACGAATCGAAGATGGTATCGAATTTACCGTAGGCAAAATGCTGATCGGTTTCCAAGATTTGGAAGTGATCGGGGGCTTGAGCCGAGAGGCAATGGAATATAAATGGAAGACGGAGGAGGAATAACTTTTTACCAAAAAATTCGTATATTTGCATGGATAAACCCAAAACGTTTAGGGCGTTTTAGCGAAGGGCATCGTCTGTATGAGCATTTGGCGTTGGGTTTATTAAGGTTTCCTTATTTTCGAATAAGGAAACCTTATTTTTTTGTGGTTTTTCCAAAAAAGCCTTATTTTTGCCTTTAACCCTATTTCCATGCTTACCCAAGAAAAACAACAAACTAAACAAAAATCTTTTTTCGAAACCGAAAAGCCCCAAAAGCCTTTTATTTTTCCCAAAATTGGCATTTTGATTGGGTTTTTCGTAATTTTGGGAATAGGGTTTGCGATCTATGCTGTTTTGCCTGAACCGAAAAGCCAAGAGGATCAGCTTACAGATTTGATCGCCCGAATCGAAGGAGGAGAAGAATTACCAAGTGGCGAATGGAAAGATTATTGCCATTTGATGGCGGTTTTGCGGGATTCTATTTCGCCAAAATGTGTTTGTGCCTTAGATGGCATTAATTGGGACAATCCACCACGAAGCCCTGAACGCTTGCCTGAAGGGTGGCAGGAATATAAAATTCCTAATAATGGTGGAAAGCGATTGTTTTTTAGGCATAAAATCTATCCTAAAATCAAAATTGATTTTGATGCTAACGATTCTCAAGGAAATGAGAAACCTCATTGGCACAGAAAAAACCCTAATGGTCGATCTGATCGTGATCTTTACATAGATCAAGACTGCGGAATAGTAGCTAAAAACTCAAAAAAATCACATATTTACGTAAGGCTAAAAAAATGAACGAAATCCTTAATGACGATATTATAACTTTTTTTGAGTGGTATGTTTTACACGATACCCCTGTGAGAGGTTTGCATTTCGATTTTCAGAAGCAAACTATTAACATGGTATTCGAAAATTATGACGATTTTATCCATGATTTTATCGAGGGTCAGTTTATCTTCAAAAAGGTGCATACTTTTACCTTTGACTATCCTGTGGAAGATTTTTATTTCGAAATTAAGGATATTTACAGTGCCAAATTAGAAAAAATAACCGATCAAAGTTATGAATTGAGCCTAAAAGTTACAATGCCTGCTAAAGATACAGGGCTTGAGTGGGACGTAGGCAAAATGCTGATCGGTTTTGCGGATTTGGAAGTGATCGGGGGCTTGAGCCGCGAGGCAATGGAATATAAGTGGAAGGCGGAGGAGGAGTAAGGGCGTTTTAGCGAAAGGCATCGTCTGTATGAGCATTTGGCGTTTGGTTTTTGTAAGGTTTCCTTATTTTCGGATAGGGAAACCTTGTTTATTCCCTATTTTCCCTAATAAAATGATGTTCTACAAACAGTTTTTGGGCATCAGCATACAGACGTTCCCAATCGAAATCTTTAATTTTCCATTTTGGAAACTGTTTGATTACGTCCAAAAAACTCAAAGCCATCATTTCGAGGGCTTCCTGATCATTGGCTTTTAAAAACCTTTCGTAGTCGAGTTGGCGTTGCACTTTCAAATTTTTATTTTTCCTCGAATGGCGTTTGTATTCTTTATGTAAAGTTTGTGTAGGCAAATGAATCACCAAAATTAGGAAAATAAAATCCAAAGTCGAGCCGTAGTCCTTGATTTTGACTTGGTTCAAGACCTCAAGGATACGGTTCGAAAAATGCAAGGGACGCATTCCCGCCTCATGCCACACAATTTCGGTCATTCTAAAATCACCTGTTCGTTGCATAATTATCGATCCTCTTTATTACCTGGTGGGCGTAAAAGTTTGGTTTGTCGTTTCAAATTTTCGGGCAAAGTAGGATAATGATAGATTTTGATTTTTTCTTGTTTCATACATTCCGCTACATTTCCTTCAAATTGGGTAAAATAAAACAAACCTTGTTCGTCCAAAAATTTTTGACTGTACCGTCCTTTTTGTCCATTCATGGTAATACCATATTTCCAAACTTCGCCCACCAACAGAAAAATAGAATCTCGATCAGGGCAACTCGGACAAACATACTTACCATTAAATTCGGCTACTAAAACGTACTGTTCGGCATGATCGATCCGATAAAGATCGTCATCTAAATCTTTTTTCCGATCAGGCAAAATTTCCGCCTCGCCGTTTGGATTGTAAATCACGACACTGATCAAAGCTACGCAAAATTATTCCAATCAACAAAGCCATCAGAACCTTGAAATTGTTTTTCGGATTGGGTGCTTTAGATTTTGGAATAAAAGTAGTAATGGGTTGTTTTTCAAGGGTTTGCATGAAAATATTTTTTTTATAATAGGGCAAAGATAGGGAAAAGATTTGGCGTTTGGAAAAATACCCTATTTTTGTAAAAAAACATAGAAACGAAACATGAACGAAACGATTTTATTACGAAACATTATGCTCGAATTGCAGTATGTTCCTGCGGAATATTTGCGTTTGCTGTTCGAACTAATCCACGCTTTTAGGCTTAATTTGCCTACGGCTACGCCTGTCGAAAACCCACAGGAAGAAATCGATTGGGAAGAAATTTTGATGGAAATTATGGAAAATCGCCGCCGCAATCATGAGGCAATGTTCCGCAAAGTGGATACGCTTTTTACGAATGAAGCATGAAAAAGAAACTATTGATCGATATGGATATTCTTTCTTACGAAGTAATTAGCTGATTTTGAGGCGTTTATCGAGGATCACAACATTTTGGACACCAATGCTGTACGGCAAAATGGGCAAGCGAAATTTTTGTATAACTGTATCAAATAGGCAAACATAGCGGTAATTTTGTGGTATTTGGCCATTCTACATGACATTTTCGTTGAAAAAAATACCAAGTCTTATCTTTGTTTTTCCACAAACACAAACAGACTTGGTATGAAGATCGAAATCCTCGAAAGCAAACTTAGTGAAATTTTTGAAAAA
>JAAFHK010000178.1 GCA_013297565.1 Cytophagales bacterium | reverse complement strand
TCATGATTGCCTACGATTACCGTTTTTATCAAATATTTTGTCCAAATGTGATTCTGTCAAGGCAAAAGCAGGAACAATCATTAAACTAATGCTAAAAGCGGAAAATAGCAACGTAACTTGGGCTTTGCCAATCACAAAAAACAACAAAATTTCGAGAGTAAGAAAACACAAGGTGCTGATAAACAAAGCATTACCAAAATAACGATTCGCAACTAACCAAGTGTCGGCATTTCGCATAGCAAATTCGGTTCGGTAGCCAAAAGTTTCATTTCTTTCTTCTTCATAAAAAAATTTCATCAATAAGCCTATGAGTAATTTTAAAACCCATAAGCCTATCAAAATGTAAAAAGCAAGAGTTTCTTCCTCATTTGGACTCATAAAAATTAACTTTTTGGGTAAAAAAATGAATAATTTTAGTAAAACGAATCCTTTTATTTAACGGATACAGATACAAAATAAGGCATGAAAGCATAGAAAAGAAAAAACTTATCAAGCCATGAAATAAAATGCTTAAGTCATATCTTCATTCAAATACCATTATTTTTTCGAATAAAAAAAGCCACCCGATTCGGGTGGCTTTTGCCTTATTTAGCACTAAATTTAGTTTAGGTTTATTGAACAGTATAAATTTCGGAAAAAACTTTTTCGCCTTGACGGACGCTAAAAGTATATTTTCCTTTTTTGAGTTTCGAGGTATTGAATTTACGGCGATAATCTTTCAAAGAAGCTGTTTCGCTGTAAATTACGTTGTTCGCTTCGTCAATAATGCTGATTTCAACCGCCGAAAAGTTATTTACATATACCAATTCGACCTGTCCATCAACGCTTTCAGAAGGAAGTACCACTTTCAAGGAGGCTGTTTCTGCTTTTTTGCCTACACTTACTTCTTTGCGCTCTTTGAAGTTGCCCACGCTTACTTCTATGATGTAATTGCCTTCGCCAAACTCTTTCAAGTCATAAACTACGGCTTTTTGGGCAACTTTCCAATTACTTTCATACAACAAAACCCCTTTTTCGTCATTGATGCGGATATTTACCGCTTCACGGTCAGGTTTTTGATTGTACGCAAAGTACAACTTCGTGCTTTCACCTACAGGGCGCAGAATATAATTAAAATCCGCCGCCCAAGAGATCGTAGTTAGCAATACCATTGCCACTACACTGCTAAACATAAAGAACTTTTTCATGTAATTTATTTATCGTTTGATTTACAGTACAAAGGTAAGGGGTTTTTATGAATTATAGGTTTCTTTTATATTAATTAAATATTAATTAATTTTATATTTTATAAAACATTTTATAAAATATAAAATCACAAGTAATTCATTTTCAATGTATTAAATTAATTAACAATTTATTCATATAAAAAAATAGAAATTTCAAACAATTTTATTTTAATTTGCAGAATTGTAAATTACCTTTATTTTTATTTTATTTTTTTTGTAAAATAAAACAGTTTTTTATCGAATGAAGTCCTTTTAATACCCATTTATACTTTCAAAAACAGGTTTAAAAAAGAAGCCTTATTTTAGAAAAAACTATTTTTTTCTGAAATAAGGCTTCTTTTTTTAGGGTAATCTTGGCAACTACATTATTATTTTTTCAATTTTTCAAAAACAAGTACCAAAAATACCCACTCACCTTCCTCATTTTTTACTTCTTGGTTATGAATGAGTTTGTATTCATCTGGTTTTGATAAAAAATAAACGTGCGGCAGACTTTCCTTGCGTAGTTCGGGGCGGTGCGAATAATGTGAATCCCAAACAATAAGGCTTCCTTCGGGAGCATCTGCCAAGTTTTTTTCGGTAATAGGCAAGGGTTGCCGTGCGAAATCAAAACTGGTTCGTCCCAAAAAGTAATAAAACATGGTATGATGCCAAAAAATTTGTTTTTGACCCTTTTCTTTTTCGTAGTTTTCGTACCAGCGGGCGAAGGTTTCG
This sequence comes from Cytophagales bacterium, assembly GCA_013297565.1. Classification (GTDB taxonomy): domain Bacteria; phylum Bacteroidota; class Bacteroidia; order Cytophagales; family Thermoflexibacteraceae; genus JAAFHK01. Next base: position 6,544 of record JAAFHK010000178.1, on the reverse strand, counting down.
CAGGCTTTGTCCTCGTCTGATCGCTTGATGGGGCGAAGCGTTACGGCAGTCATAAAAAATAAAATGGCAATAATTGTCCAAATCTTTTGCCTTTGTAAAATGGGTAAAAAAATCACCATCGAAGCCAATACGACTCCGTACAGCGGTCGCCAATCACGCCCCATGTCGGGACGGAGAGTTACCAAATTGGTCTGGTAGGTCATAAACAGATTGACAATTAATACCCAGACCGTTAAGGCAATCAACAAAGGAATTTTGGTTTTCAAGGACGAGAACTGCTCAATGGTTTGCAAAGCTAAGACACTAAGGAGAGGAGCAATGACGATCATATAGCGCAAATTTCCACCTGTGGCGGGTCCAATTTTGAGATCTTGGGCATTGAAAAGGGACTGTAAGAGGAAATAACCCAAAACCAAAAAAGCAATTTCCCAAGCCCAAATTCGCCTTTGTTGCACACTTAGTACCAAATAGGCAATAAAAAAAGTAAGGGCTGTGCCACCAAAAATGGTCAAAGACATCAGAAAATAGTGTTCAAAACCTTGTCGTGGATAGGCTTCGGCAATTTGGGCGCTCATACCCGTAATTTGGTGCAATAAATACAAAGGATCGCCTGTAAGGATCATACCCCAAGTATGCTGAAATAAGGGAAAAAGTCCTAAAAGAAGACTTGCTAACCATTTTTTATGATATGCCAGATAAATAAAATACAATCCTACAAAGGGATAAAACTCCTGTCGGACGAAGCTTACATAGCTCATAGCGAGGGCGGCAAGTATATAACGATTTCGATAATGCGCCCATGCTCCCCAAACAAGCAGAAAAGCGGTGAGAATTTCTGAATAATTGCGAAAAACCAAATTTACCCAAAGCGGTTGGGTTGCCATGAGTGCGAAAGCCAAAAGCGGGATTTCGCTTCGTAGACTCTGCGCCAAACGGTACGTTCCTAAGCAAGTCAAAGCGCCCAGAAGTGCATTAAAAAAGGTAACAAAGCCGATTCCTAAAAGTGAAGGAAGTGCATAGACCAATTTGTAACCTGTTTTTGACCAGTTTCCTAATATTCTTTGCGGTTCGTACCAAAACTCTCGCATATTAATAAAATGGGCGGCTTCGTCTTGTTGGTAGAAACCATCGGCAATTTGGGCGTAAGCAAAATAAAGGATAGTTAAAAGACCTGTCGATATATATAGGTACGGTTCGGAAAGCGTAAAAGATTGATTAACAATGATTTGCGTAGGTTCGGTTTGTACTTGTTTTTTTGATTTGACTTTTCCCATGACGGTTTTAAGTTTAGTTTTTTGAGGTGCAAAGATAGAAAATAAAAAAAAATGGATACAAAAAATAAACTGAAAAGCAAAAAAAGAGTGTGCGGGAAAGAATTGGAAAAAAAATTTTGGAAAAGCGAAAAGAAAAGCACATATTTGTTCGCAATAATTGTTAAATCTATTTTTTCAACTCAACTAAAATATTTTTTCCTTTTTAAGTAATTAATTCAAAAAAGGCAAAGTTTTTGAATTAGGAAAAGTAACAGAAATCTATTCAATTGGATTATGAACCTTGACGAACCTAATAGTAATTTTGCTTTCTTGAGTGTAAATAACACCCAAAATCACACCATGGATACAGGTTTCAATTTGTTTGATTATTATCACCTAACGAGACAGCGAGAGGTCATGATCGCCTATAAAGGACCGATCACTGATGTCATTATGTCGGAGATTAGTCGTGATATTCGTACCAAATTTGCCAATGTACCCAAAATAGGCAGAAAGATATTTTCTATATTTATAGAATTAGCCCAAAATATTTTGTATTACTCTGCCGAAGAAGTTCGTTTCGGGGATTATGTGGATAGGGTGGGTGGTATCATTTTGCTTGAGTACAGCGACCACTATGCTTTGGCTTGTGGTAATTTGGTCGAAAATGCAAATGTTCAGGATTTGGTTGATAACTGCCATAAAATTAATTCTTTGGATAAAGATAGTTTGCGTGAGTACAAACGCGAGCAACGAATTAAACCTTCGTCTGAAAAGAGCAAAGGGGCAGGTATAGGTCTGATCCATGTGGCGATTACCGCTGAAAGTCCTTTGGAAATCAATGTACAGGAACTCAATGAACAATTCTCTTTCTTTTCTTTGACAGTCAAAATATATAAATAAAAATGGAAAACAAACCTTTAGAGAATCTTGAAATAGAAGGGAAAAGCAGTACGTTTTTTATCCCAACTGTTAGTTTTAATGCCCAAACGGGTTATTGCAAGATTGAGGGAGAGTCCTATCTGGAGAATACGTGGGAATTTTATGATAAGCTAACGAATTGGCTCAAGGCTTATGCGGAGGAGAAAAAAACCGTTACCTTTAATTTTAAGCTGACGTACTTCAATACAAGTTCGTCCAAAGGTATTTTGGACATACTGTTTTTTTTGAAAGAATACGAAGCAGAAGGTAATCCTGTTACCGTTAATTGGTATTATCCTGAAGACGATGAAGACAATCTTGCCGAAGCAGAGGATTTTATTGCCGATTCGGAATTGGAGATGAATCTGATCCCTTATTAAAATTCAGTAAATCTGGTAAAATTATATGAAAATACATTTTTTACGACTCCAGAAAGCAGGTTAAACATTTCTTGTCTAACCTGTTTTTTGTTTGTCAAAAAATGATTCTACCTCAAGGACTTGAACTCAAGTATAAGTTATCTTTCTCATTCCCAAATTGACAAAACAAAATGGGATATTTGCCTCCAAAACTCCGAAAATGGTATTTTGTATGCCTTTTCAGGTTATTTGGACATCATTAGCCCGAAATGGTGCGCTATTATAGAACAGACTGAAAACCAATATATTAGCATTTGCCCACTGCCTTTTGTCAAATTATTCGGTTTCGAAGTTCTCCGCCAACCGCTTTTTGCTCAACAATTAGGAATTTTTACTGTGGAAAATACAATTTCTAATAATTTTGTACTTTTCATAGAACATTTTTTTCTCAAACTTCCTTATATTTCTCCTTACCAATTCAATATCCAAAATCAAAACCTTCCTTTTTTTCAAAACAAGGCTTTTCAGATCAAAACTTTTTATACACATCATTTGGATTTGAACCAAAAATATGCTGAAATTATAAGCAATATGTCGGCTGATCGGCGGAAAAATTTAAAAATAGCTTATAAAACCGATTGGAAACTCGAAGAAAGCCAAGATATAGAACCTTTGATCCAAATGTTTCAAAAAACTGCCTCTAAAAAAATACAAGGTGGAGTTTCTGAAAATGCTTATGAAGTATTGCGAGAAATTTGTCAATTTCTGATCGGGCAGAAATTAGGGAAATTGTATTATTCCGTTTTGCCAAGTGGCGAACGAAGTGCGGGAGTTCTGTTGGCTTTCTGGAATCGGACTATTATTTATTTGTTTAATGCCAATACTAAAAGCAATGCCAAACTAAATGGTCGGCTTTGGATTTTGGATCAGATATTTAAGGAATATGCCCAGAGTGATTGGGTCTTCGATTTCGAAAGTCCCGAAATTCCCGAAATTGCCTATTTCTATCGAAGTTTTGGGGCAAAAGAAGTGCCTTATCAACAAATCACCTACAATAATTTGCCCTTTTGGGCTGAAATGCTACGCCAAGCGAAAAAATATTTACACGAAAAAGGCTAAATATTTGCGACCTCTTGCAACCTTCTTACACCCAAGCGGGTCGTGTGTTTGTAAGGCGCAATTAAGTAATTTTTAGATATAAAAAATATTTGAAATTACAACTTAACCCAAGTTTTGCGTTACAACCTTATTTTACAATCTTTGCTTGTGCAAGAAAGCCCCGCCTTTGGTAGGGCTTTCTTTTTCGATTTTGTGTAATCAACCAAAAATGGATTTGTACGGCGAACATTCTTGTCGTAAAACGAACAAGAATGTTCGTTTTACGACAAGAAGCAATTCAACTTCAGTTTATTTTACAAACTTTTCATAGCTTGCATGATTCGGGCTGTAGCCACACTAACTGTGCAACGGCGACGGATTTTGGCAACTCTTTCGCTTTGTTTTTCTGCCCAATTTTCCTCTTTTAGCGAGCGTTCCTGTTCCAAAAACTGTTCTAAAAGGCTTTCTTTTCCCAAACGATAAGCCCATGCTTCGGGGGGAATTCCCTGCAATTTATTTACACTGGTTAGTTCGATTTCGTTGTTTTCTTTGTCAGCTTTTAGGCGTATTTTTTCAGATTTAGCCGATTTTTCTGTTTCTATAGTTTCGAAATGTAAGGGATATTCGACCACGCTGTCAAAATCCGTATGCAATCCGACTAATTTTTCACCGTACTCTTTCCATGACAGAAAATCAGGGTACAGCGGAATATGGGGATATTCTCTCCGAAAATTCCCCGCAAACTGGTTCCGATAGTTGGGATTGTGCAGAACGGCATAGACGTAATAAAAAATATTTTCGGCGGTGATGTATTCGGCGAGGTTGAGCAAACGATCAGCCCTATTGTATTCGGTTTCTATAAAAACATAAAAATTTTCGCAATGGCTTAAAACGGCTTCATAAAGGCGTTTTTTGTCTTTGGCAGAAGGCAAAAGGCTTTCGATTTTTTGGCGAAGTTTTTCGATCAAACTGCCCATTTTCAATAAATTAGGCACTATTTCGTCTTGTTCGAGGCGTACCTTGCTGGAAAGTTTCCGCAAAACAAGGCTTTCTATTTCGTTTGCTTTGGCGGCTAAGTTGGCAAAATTTTTACACAAATTTTTGAGTTCGGCGGTTTTGATTTCGAGATCGGAATGTGGTAAATATGTGCCTTTTTGGTAATAGTTTAAAAATTGCTCCAAAGCCCAATCCGTAATATTACTTTTTTGTTCGCCTTGTTTTGAGAAATAAAGAGGAACATAAACAGCTTTTTCGATCCATTTGTTTTGCAAGTTTTTTTTTGAAACCAAGCAAGCAAAATCCTTTCGGTGTCCCAGACCTGAAAGAACCAAATGCAGGTTTTCATTTGTAGTTTTGTCGAAAAAAAAGCGAAAAATAGCTTTTTCTTCGAGTTCCGTGCGTGTTTTTTCGGCGATCAAAGGAATAAAGTTTTTGAAAGTATTTTCCTTTTCTCGAACCCAAAAATGTTTTTCATCAGGAAAAAGGTTTTCGAAAGGAATTTTTGAAAAAGGGTTTTGTACTATGAAATCTGTTTTCTGTTCGAAATTGTAATAATCAGGTATTTCATAGTAAAAAATGGGTGTATTTTTGTTTTTATTATCTTTCTCTGAATCTTGTTTTTTTATCAAAAAATACATACCAATTCCTTTTTTGGTTTGGTTTCCCAAAATATTATCGCCTTCTTTTTGACGGCGTTCGCCTGCTGTTCGGGCGTTTCCTTTGAAATTGAGGAAATAAATTGCCTGAAATTCTTGCAAAAGGGTTTTTCGCAAACCTTCGAAAACTGAAGCCTCCAGCCAAACGTTATCAGAAACTAAAGTTACAATTCCTTGCGTCTGCACTCGATCTGAAGCCCATCGCAAAAACCGTACATGGGTTTCATAGAGGGCATTTTTATTCGTATTTGGGTTGTTTTTGGCATAAGTTTCCTTAATTCGTTCGTCTATTTTGTACTTCCCTTTGGCGGTTTCGAGAGGCGGACAGGCTATGATCAGGTTGGTAAAGTTTTGAATTTTGGAACTTGTTTTTTTACTTATCCCAAAAATATCAGTTTGTTTGCCAGCGAAACCAAAGTCTGTATCGTTCAACATATCTACCGTTTTGCGTTTCGGAAAAAAATCGTAGTCGAAAGTGCTTCTACCGACCGTAGGCTCGATCAGGCAAACGTCTTTAGCGTTTAGTTTTTTGCCAAAATGCTCTTTGGTCAAATAGCTAAGCGCTTCGAAAACGAATTTGGCAATTTCAAGATGTTGATTTTCAGGCATTTGTTTTTTGGCTTGACACATTTTTCATAGCATAAATGCTATGTCTATTGATCTTTTGCTTTCCCTTGTTTTTACGAAAAAAGGAAAATACAAGGCGGCTGAAGCCGCCCATACAAAGTTCGGTTTCGCAAATATAAAAATTATTTGTGCAAATGCAACGCTTTGAAAATGGCTTGCGTCTTGAAAGGGATTTGTTATGCTTTTCAGTTTTTCATCAAAAAAAGCCGATCTTTTTGGATCGGCTTTTTTTTGATTTTTTGAGTTTTGTCAATTTTAGAAAGCAGTGTTGTATTAGAACCATGAACAAGTACCTGTGTAGGTAATTGTTTGGGGGCCTACAGCCGTTGGGGTGGTCTGCTGTCGGCTTGATGGAAATCCTTTGCCTTGCAAACCAGGGTAGTTGAAGGTGCGTGAAACTGCTGAAACATTATCTACTAATGTACTAATGGCATTTTTAGGAAATATAGGTAACATTCTACGCCTATTGGCGGGGTTTGGATCGTAATAAACCAAGGTAGCTAAAGCGGGATTACCAAATAACAAACAAGGATTGGCGCGGTTGGTATTATAGCTAATATCTACCTCATTAACAGCACTTTGTAATTCATTCACCTCAATAGGGTTTTCATTGGCATCATAAGTATATTGG
>JAAFHK010000177.1 GCA_013297565.1 Cytophagales bacterium | reverse complement strand
CATGGCATTACTCATGCCTTCTTTGTAGGACGGCAGGGCGAAAATATGGGCTTTGTCGTATTCGGCAGGAATGTTCTCACGAGCCACATAGCCCGCAAAATGTACATATTCCTCCATTTGTAAATCTTTGGTAACTTGTTTTAAAAAAGCCTCATCATCACCCGTCCCAACCAAATTGAGTTTGAAAAAAATATGCTTTTTTTGTAGTAATTTCAAAGCCCTAATCATAGTATCCAAACCTTTGATTTTGACCAAACGAGCCACACAAACAATCTGCAAAGTGCCGTCAAAATTGCGATTTTCCACAGGTTTAAAACGTGCGTGATCGATGGCATTATTAATCATAACGATTTTACTTTTTTGGTCAAAATCTCTAATTCGATCAGTTTCTTGTTGGCATTTGGTAACTACACTTGCCGAATTTTGCCAAATTTGCTTGATAATGGGTGTGAGAATTGGATAAATAGCTTTGTGGCGATCTTCATAATAAGGAATATCGGGACCGCTAATGCGTGTAACGAAAGGCAGTTTGAACATTTTTTGGAAAAGCATGGCATTCCAACCCGCAGGCAGCGTACTCCAAGCCATGCAAAGATCGTATTTTTCTTTTTTGTGGTATTGGCGAGCTTTCCAAAAAGCCTGCCAAGTATAAGAGAGCAGTTCTTTACCGCTTGAATGGTGAATATTTTGGTTATTTACAGGACTTTTGATCAGACGGATAGAAGGGCTGAACTGTTCGATATAAAACTGTCGGTCGATGCTCGAGGTAAAAAGATCGATTTGTAAGTTTTCGAAGTGAGCAAACTGTTTAAAAAGTTCCTGATTGACCGTTCCCATGCCACCGCCTAAAGGCGGAAATTCGTTATTAAACATTAATATTTTCATAAATTTCCTTTTTCTCGAATAATAAAAATAGGTCTTTGACGCACCTGATCGTATATTTTTCCAATATATTCGCCTATGACCCACATCAAAATAAATAAAAAACCCATAAAAATGAATAAAACAACTACCAGCCATTTGTAAAGATGGTAATAGGCCTGATAGAAAATACTGTCAAAAACTTGGTAAGCCAATAAACCTATTCCCAAAATAATGGTAAGTGTCCCCAAATATAAACCCAATCGCAGTGGAATATTCGAAAAATTCAACAGACCACTCATGCCCAGTTGTAATAATTTGCGAAAAGTATAGCCCGATTCGCCCAATTCGCGATCAGGACGTTGATAGTCGACAAAAGTAGAACGAAAACCCGCCCAAGCTACCATGCCGCGCAGATAGCGCGAACGTTCGGGCATGAGATTAATTTCGTCCTGCACTTTTCGATCAACCAATCGAAAATCACCCACATTACGCGGAATATCCACGTCCGAGAAGCGCGACATAATTTTGTAATAGATTTGCGAAAGCGAACTTTTGATAAAATTGTCCTGGCGGTAGTTCATTCGCCGCGCATAGACAATATCGAAGCCTTCACGCCATTTGGCAAGCATCTGGTCGACCAGTTCAGGCGGGTCTTGCAAATCGCAATCCATCGAAATAATCACATCACCTGTAATATGGCTAAGTCCTGCACTCAAAGCGGCTTGGTGTCCGAAATTGCGACTTAGATCGATATATTTGACTTTTTGATCGGTTTGAGCAAGGTTTTTAGGACTTCGTAGGTATTATCCCGACTGCCATCATTGATAAAAATAAGTTCCCACTCATACTGATACTCTTGCATTTGCTTCACAAGCCGTTCGTACAGTTTGGGAATATTGTGTTCTTCGTTATAGGCAGGAACTACGAATGATATTTTTTTCATAAATCAAAGTTTTTGTGCCGAATGATGTAAAGCGGACGGTCTTTGCTTTGGTCATAGATACGGCTGATGTATTCGCCCAAAAACCAAAACATAAAAAACTGAAGCCCAAGCATAAAAAGGATTAAAAGCAAAGTCCATTGGTTGGCGCTATAAACCTGCTGGGTCAAAAGACTGCTCAAAACCAGGAACACTAAGAGCAAAAAAGCAAAAAGATTGACAAAAATACCAGCCCAAAAAGCAATTTTTACAGGCAACAGCGAAAAATTAATAATTCCGTCCATTGCCAAATGCCAAGATTTTTTCCAAGAGTAACCTGAAACGCCGTATAACCTGTCGGGTCGTTCGAAATCAATAAAAGTATGAGAATACCCTGTCCAAGCCACCATGCCACGCAAATAACGGGCTTTTTCTTGCATATTTTTCAAAATTTCCAAAACTTCCCTATCGATCAGTCTAAAATCTGCCACGTTACGCGGAATTTCAATGTCCGAAAAACGATATAGAATTTTGTAATACCAAATAGCGGTATATTTTTTCAAAAAACTGTCTTTTCGGTTTTTTCGGCGAGCATACACAATCTTATAACCTTTTCGCCACTCCTCGATCATTTGTCCAATCACTTCGGGAGGGTCTTGCATATCACAATCCATCGAAATAATGGCATCACCGCTTGCCATGTCCAATCCTGCCGTCAGTGCCGCCTGATGTCCAAAATTGCGACTTAGATCAATCCATTTTATCCGTTTGTCCTCTTGTGCATATTTTTGTAAAACTGCCAAAGTCCGATCCTGACTACCATCATTGATGAAAATAATTTCCCAATTATTATGAAATTTTTGCATTTCCTCTACAATCTTCGAGTACAAAATCGGAATATTCAGTTCTTCGTTATAGGCAGGCACTACAAAAGATATTTTTTCCATATTTATATCCTAATTGGTCGCAAATTAGTATTAATTGGCACAAAAATAAAAAAATTTTGAAATTAGCCCCAAACGATTGTTCTCGTAACCAAAACCTGCAAGGTTTCGAAAACCTTGCAGGTTTTAAATCATGTTTTATACTAAAAACTGTATAACCTTGTAAGGTATTTAAGACCTTACAAGGTTGAAAATCCATATTTTACTAAGATAAAAATGTGTAATAAAGTTTATGAATAATTTGCGTAACGCCCTCGTAGGGTGTTTGTAATAGCTTGAAAATCAATATATTAGCACACCCTAAAGGGTATGCTACAGATTTATTCATAAACTTTATTCTTTTCTTTATTTTTATTACCTAATTTTCCTACATTTGTCAAAAAATTTCTTATTAAACTATGAAAAAACATTTTGTAGCAAGCCTTTTTATCAAATGTTTGGTATTTGGCAGTGCTGTCATGGCGCAAACTCCTAAGTCGAGTTACCAAATTCCTGCTCTTTTTAATTATTATCACCAAAATTTTCCGCAAGAAAAGGTCTATCATCTTGACAAACCTTTTTATGCTTCGGGTGATAATATTTGGCTTTCAGCCTACCTTTTTGAGGCAAATTCGCGCTTCACTTCGCCTTTGAGCCGCACCTTGTATGTCGAACTCATTGATGAGTTTCAAACTTTAGCCAAACGTATTATTCTGCCACTTGATAGTACAGGGCGAGGAAAAGGTGATTTCAAGCTCCCTGATTCGATAGAAGGCGGAAATTATCGCATTCGTGCCTACACCCATTGGATGCGAAACGCAAATGAGGCGTATTTTTTTGATCAAACCGTTCCTATTTATAAAACAACTGCCGAATCTGTCTTGATCCAACCCGAATATATTTTTGCTAAGGGCGAAAAATACGATACCATCAAGGTTTCTTTGGCTTTTAAAGATGTTTTGGACAAATCTACAGCAGGCATTGCTTTTGATTATGAATTTACGCAAGGAAAGAAATTTTTGGCAAAAAGCAAGCAAAAAACCGACACTGACGGAAGTGCTATGCTCGAACTCCTGATCCCAAAAGAAACCAAACTCAAAGGTTCGATGTTTTTGCATTTAAAAGTCAATCATAACGAAACGATTTTTAAAAAGAAATTTTCCATTCCTGTTAATCCACAAATCGATGTCCAATTTTTCCCCGAAGGCGGCGACCTGATCGCAGGTTTGGGTTCGCGCATAGCTTTCAAAGTTACTGACGAAGCAGGACGGGGACTGAATATCAAAGGGGCTGTTTTTGACAATTTGGGCAAGGAAATTGCTCCTTTACGCACACAGCATTTGGGCATGGGTTTTACGTATTTTGTCCCAACCAATCTCCAATATGAAGCCCGAATCGAACTCGAAGACGGCAAAAAAATGACTATTCCTTTGCCAAAAGTTCGTGAAAATGGCTATGTTTTGCGTTTGGATAACGGCGCTGATAAATTACGAGCATATATTTTTCAGACCAACCCCAGTCCTACAGATAGTTTGACAATGATCGCCCAAGCCAATCACCAAATTGTGTATCTTGGGAAGTTCTTGCCGACCAAAGATTTTACTTTTAATATTCCTAAAAAAGATTTTCCGACAGGGATTGTCCAATTTACCCTTTTCGATTCGCAGGGCAAACCCCAAGCCGAACGGCTGATTTTTTCGAGAAAAAATGATTTTCTGAAAATAGAAATCAATGCAGACAAAGCCGTTTATCAAAAAAGAGAAAAAGCCATTTTGAATCTTAGCGTAAGCGATCCGCAAGGAAAGCCTGTAGAAGGCACTTTTTCGCTTACCGTTACTGATTCGGAAACCGTACAGCCCGATTCTACTATTTCGCAAAGTATTTTGTCTTATATGTTGATCAATTCCGATTTGCGGGGGTTTATCGAAAAACCCGAATATTATTTTAGCGAGGACAAGATGGCAGATCGCAATTTGGATTTACTGCTCATGACGCAGGGCTGGAGGCGTTTCGAGTGGAAAAATATTTTGGAACTGAAGGAAATAAAACCTGCGGAGTTCTATGTAGAGAGAGGAATCGTTTTAAGCGGATCGGTGAAAAAAGTCCTCAATGAAAAACCTTTGGAAAATGCCAGCGTTTTATTTTCGCATAGCAACGAAAAAACAGGCTTCCAAATGCAACCAAACGTTACAGATCAAAATGGGCAGTATATTTTTGCTGATCAGATTTTTGGCGAACAAACCGTTTTTTTGCAAGCCCGCAATCTCAAAGGTGGTGAATTTGTAAAAATTAGTTTGGACAGTATTTCAAAACCTACTGTAAATGAACGGCTTACAGGCATTCGTACAGAAAGTATGCTTGATGCCATGGCATTTATCAAAGCCAGTCGCCGCCAGTACCAAATCAATCAAACTTTCCGTTTCGAACTCGATGACCAAATGCTTGATGAAGTTACGATTCGAGCCAAAAAAGTAGAGAAAGAACAGGAAGATATAAACAGACCCATTCACGGTATGCCCGATCAAACGATTAAAATGGACAACACCAATACAGGAGGTATAAGTAATATTCTCCAAGCCCTGCAAGGTAGGGTAGCAGGTGTGCAAATAGTATCGAACGGACTCGGTGGATTTACTGCCCAAATTCGAGGAGCTAATAGCTTTTCAGGATCAAGCGAACCACTGTTTCTACTCGATAATATGCCTACAGACTCTGATATGATCAATATGGTTCCGCCTATGGACGTGGATAGAATCGAAATTCTGAAGGGCGCTACAGCCGCTATTTACGGTTCGAGAGGAGCAGGCGGAGTCATTGCGGTTTATCGCAAAAAAGGAAGCGAACTGCGTGAAACTCCAAAACCGAATGTGATCCGAGCCAGAATACAAGGCTTTTATGAGGCACGGCAGTTTTACGTCCCAAATTATGAAACGCCCAAAATCCAACACAGCAAACCCGATTTACGCACTACCATTTTTTGGAATCCTCTGATCAAAACGGACGCAAACGGAAAAGCCAACATTGAGTTTTATAATGCCGATAATATTTCCAATTTTAAAATTATTGTCGAAGGTACAAACGGAAAAGGCTCTCTGGGGCGTGGAACAGGCTTTTACAAAACTGTGGAAGGGGGAAAGTAAAATAATTTTCAGAAAACCCCACAAGGTTTTGAAAACTTTGTGGGGTTTTTTATGCTTTTTTATTTGGAATCAATCTAAATAAAAATTACTTTTGCCAACAAATCCTTTTCCAATAACATGAAACCACCCTTGATCCAAACACCCATTTTGCGTTGCCTTTGCGGACAAAATGAAATTTGCCCTTCCTTTACAGGAATGGAAATTGAAAATAAGAAAAAAAAATGCTGTAAAAGCTACAAGAAATCTAAACGTTGTAAAGACTGCCCAAAAGAATAGTAAGCACCTCTGCAAAATTACTTGGGTTTAAAGGGCTTGAATTTTATTTCCAGCTCTTTTCCCACATTTTCCATGCATCGATTGAGGGCATAAAACAAAGTATCCTTTTCAAGGTAATCTTCAGGGACAAGCCAATTTCCTTTCAGTATTTGCCAAAATGGAATCATTTCTTTGATCATCTTTGCCTTGTGAATGGGTGCAGTATCTAAAACCACAAAGGTTTTTTTTCGGATTCGGAAAGGAAAATCATCGAAAAATTCTTGCATAAATTGAGCATTGATGCTGGCTTCCGATCCTTTTGTATACTGAATCAAAATTGGTTTGTGTCGTAAAATGAACATTCTTGTTCGTTTTTGTGGCGAACAAGAATGTTCGCCGTACAAAACCGCTTTTTATTGAGTATATCTTCCGCCAAACTTTTAAAAAACGAATAAAAGTGTCGGAGGAAACCTTTTTCACATTTCCTGCTCAAATTCAGCTTGAGTTCTTTGGCGGTGTTTCGTTGATTGCCTCCGAAACTGCCGCCCGATCTGTTTCTGGGTCAAGAAGGGCTTTTCGCCCTCGCCCCTTCTTCGTTTTCAAGCCTTCGTTTTTATCAGGAGAAAGCCAGCGAATTTACGCTATTTCGTGTCCATTTTCAGAATATTCGCTACCTCTTTCGATTTCCTATTTTCTGATTTTAACGAAATTACATGACAGCGTTTGCGAAAAGCATAGTTTTTCACGCTTTCGTAGCCTTTTTTTAAGTCCAATTTGGCTTTTTCGTCCAATTTTGGTGTATTTAGCGTCACATAACCCAAAAATAAAAATAAACCTACCTATTTATACAGGGTTACTTATTATTACTCCTGCGGACTGATCAAGTATGGCGTTTTTCCGTTCGTAATGATAATTTTGGTATTTGGCGAAGTCGAAAGTTGCCGCATGACTTCAAGACTTTTGTACTGAATAAGCAAAGGAGTCAAACCTTCACTAATGATTTTTTGAGAATCTCTTATGCCTTCGGCTTCTATTCGTTTGCGGTCAGCTTCTTTGCGTTCTTGGTTTAGTACAAATTCCATACGTTGCGCTTCTTGTTCAGCCTGCAATTTTTCCTCAATAGCCTGCGAAAGTCCTGCGGGTAGTTTGATACTTTTGAGTAAAACATTCTCGATCACAAAACCCCGATCTCCCAAAATACTCATCATTTTTGCCGCAATTTCTTTCTCAATTACCTCCCTTTGCGAAGTATGCATATCTTTGGCAAAAAACTTGGAGCTTACATCAGCCGATGCCGAACGCAACACACTCATAATAATCTGCTCTCCATTCCTAATTTTGCCCACACTTTTCAAAATATCAATCGCTTTTTCGGGTTGTACGTGATACAAAATAGCCATTTCCGAACCTATGCTCAAACCTTCTTTCGAGGGTAAGGCTTCGAGGACAATCTGCATACTCAAAGTCCGAGTCGGGACGCGCAAAACCCGCGTAAAAAGGGGATTGCGGATATACAAACCCGCAGGCAAGACTTTAGGAATAAGCCGTCCAAAACGGCGTTTTACGCCTACTTCGTCCTGTCGAACAATGGCGCATTGGCTCAAAAAAACAAGACAAAAAAAGGCAATGAGTGTATTTTTCATAATTTTTTCTTCTTATTGTTTCCTACATAATACATTTTTAATAGCTTTTGTTTTAATTTGCTTCCAAAAAACACAACATTAACCTATCAAAATATGTCCTTAAAAGACAAAGTTACTTTCGAAGTTACGGGCGGAACACGCCTCAAAGGTGAAATTACGGCACAGGGAGCAAAAAATGAGGCTTTGCAAATCCTTTGTGCGACCTTGCTCACTCCCGAAAAAATTACGATTCATAATATTCCTGATATTCGAGATATTCGAAATTTGATTGCGCTTTTGGGCGAAATGGGTGTTCGAATCGAGAGAATTAGCGATAATTCCTACGAATTTGAGGCTCGAAACGTCAATTTGGATTATTTGGAAACTCCCGAATTTGACAAGAAAGGGGCGGCTTTGAGAGGATCGGTCATGATTATCGGCGCACTTTTGGGGCGTTTTGGCAAGGCAAAACTTCCGCAACCAGGGGGCGACAAAATTGGGCGTAGGCGTTTGGATACGCATTTCTTGGGTTTGCAACATCTGGGGGCAACGTTCAACTATGACGACACGAAAAAAGTATTCCGAATAGAGGCAAAAGAATTACGCGGAACAAATATCCTGCTCGAAGAAGCCTCCGTAACAGGAACGGCGAACGTGCTGATGGCGGCGGTTTTGGCGAAGGGAAAAACGAGCATTTATAACGCCGCTTGCGAACCCTACATTCAACAACTTTGCAAAATGCTGAACCGCATGGGGGCAAATATTTCAGGAATTGGCTCGAATCTGTTTCAC
>JAAFHK010000176.1 GCA_013297565.1 Cytophagales bacterium | reverse complement strand
TGTTACAAATTACACATTCTGCAAAAAAAACTTCAGTCGGACGTAGTCCGACCTTGAAATTTCGCAACCTTTTTAAGGTCGGATTACGTCCGACTTAAGTTGATTTCGTGAGGGTTTTTAGTATAATAATCAAACATTTGTTGGAATAATTACATGAATAAAGTAAAATACTTGGTTGGGATCGGGGCATCGGCTGGAGGTTTGGAGGCGCTTACAGAATTATTGTCGCATTTACCGCCTTTGGTAGGTGATGTGGCGTTTGTGATTGCCCAACATTTAAACCCAAATTACAAAAGTATGTTAGTGGCTTTGCTTGGTCGGGCAAGTAAGCTGACGATTGAAGAAGCCCAATCGTATCAGGAAATAGAGGCTAATCATGTCTATATAGCTCCGCCAGATAGCGAAATTTTGGTAACAGAGGGCAAAATTATTCTCCAAAAACCAAGTTCGGCGATTCGCCCAAAACCTTCTGTAGATGTACTTTTTACCTCGATTGCCGAAGAATACGGTGAGTTTGCCATTGGCGTAATCCTATCGGGGACAGGAACGGACGGAGCAGAGGGGATTCGGGAAATCAAGAAAAAAGGCGGAATTACGATTGCCCAAAACCCACAGACGGCGAAATATGACGGAATGCCGATGGAGGCAATTCATGTAGACGAAGCAGAATTTGTCTTGGATACGATTGCTATTGGCGAAAAAATTATTGCGCTGGTCGCAGACGAACAGCGCTTCAAACTCTTACAGGCTAAGGCTGTAGAGGCTTCACCTACCCATCTCGACCGTATTTTTGTCTTGCTTTCGCACCGTACAGGGACAAATTTTGCCAATTATAAACCCGCCACGATCTGTCGAAGGCTTGATCGCCGTTTGACCGATCTTGGTATTGCCAATCTTGAAGTGTATTTGAAATATATACAAGAAAATCCAAAAGAAACAGATCAACTTTTTAACACAATACTGATAGGGACTACGGCATTTTTTAGAGATAAAGAGGCTTTTTCGGTCTTGGAAACATATTTGGAAAAGATTATTACGAACAAAAAAACGGGCGAACCGATCAGGATTTGGATAGCAGGCTGTGCTACAGGCGAAGAAGCCTATTCAGTAGCTATTTTGGTATATCAATATTTGGAAAGACAAACCGAAAACCATGCGATTCAGATTTTTGCGACTGATATAGACCAAGATGCACTTAGTTTTGGAAGAAAAGGCGTGTATCCTATTACGGCTTTGGACAATGTGCCAACTGATTTATTGGAAAAATATTTTCTAAAAAAAGGCGAAAAACATTACGAAGTCGTCAAAACGATTCGCAATTTGGTTTTATTTTCCAAACACGATATTACGGCTACTCCGCCTTTTATACGTTTGGATTTGATCAGTTGTCGCAACTTATTGATCTATTTTGGAGCAAATTTGCAGAAACAAATTTTTCCCATTTTTCATTATTCGCTTTTACCAAGAGGCTATTTGTTTTTGGGTAAATCCGAATCTATTGGGAATTTTACGGATTTGTTCGAGGCAGTTGATAGTAAAAACAAGTTTTTTCAACGAAAAATAGGCATTTCGAGCCAAGATTTTCGCTATTCAGTCTTCAAATCCAGTCCAAAAAATATAGCTGTCAAGGAAGCCGCCCCAACCTATAAAGATTACGCCCTGGCGGACGTGATTCGGGATACGATTTTCCAAACCTTTGATCACGCTTACATTCTTGTCAGTTCGAATCTTGATATTTTGGAGATTCGGGGTGAAATGCGCGATTTTTTAAGTTTTGGACAGGGCAAATCGAACCTTAACTTGCTGAAATTAGCGCATAGGGACTTGCAACTCGAACTCCGTACCTTGTTTGGGAAAGCGGTAAAAGAACGAAAAGAGGTTCGAAACAGCCTTAAGCGTTATGATTTGTTCCAAAAAAACATCTTTTTGCGTTTGCACATCAAACCGCTTTTGCCAAGTCCTATGGAGGATTTGTATTTGGTGATTTTTGAAAGAATAGAATTGGGTGAAGATTTGAAAAAATTATTGCCGACAAACGGAATAGATGCTGAATCAGTGCGGAACTCGGAACTCGAACAAGAATTGGTAAGTTTAAAAGAGCATTTGCAGGTTTATGTAGAGGAAATAGAAACTTCGAATGAGGAGTTACAATCTCTGAATGAGGAAATGCAGTCATCGAATGAGGAATTACAGTCTTCAAATGAAAAATTGGAAACTTCGAATGAGGAATTGCAATCTTCAAATGGAAAATTAAAAACTTCGAATGAGGAATTACAGATCGCCTATTCCAAACTCAAGACTGGCAATGAGAATTTGGAGATCAAAGATAAGCAATTGGACGAAAGTTTGACCAATTTTAAGGCTTTGTTTGATAATACGCTACAAGGTTTTGTCATGATAGGGCGTAACTATTCGATTCTGCTCTTTAACCAGACGGCGGCGGATATTTTGGATCAGATTTCGTCCCAGAAAATAGCATTAAATGAATCATTTTTGAATTTTTTGCCTGCTTCGCATTTGCAAGATTTCATAAGCGAATTCAAAACCGTTTTGGAAGGGAAACCTTTGCAGGTCGAAAAGGCTATTTTGCTCGACAATACTACCCAAATTTGGTTAGATTTTAGCTATGTGCCAGTCCAAAAAGGAGTGGAAGAAATTAATGCCGTAGTATTGGGAATTTTGGATATTACGCAAGGCAAAAAAGCGGAACTCGAACTCCTAAATCAAAAAGAGTTGTTCAAATCGCTGGTCGAGTCCAATACAAGTTACCTGATTCGGACAGGTATGCAGGGCAACTATACCTACGTAAATGAAGCTTTTTGTCAAAAATTTGGCTTTAGCCATGCCCAACTGATCGGCAAATCTTACATTCCTACAGTTCATCAGGAAGATTTGGGAGTTTGCGAGGAAGCTATGAAAAAACTATTTGCTAATCCAGCCAGTACCGTACTTGCTGAAATACGCAAACCCAATCCGAAGGGCGGTTATTTTGATACAGAATGGGAATTTGCGGCTATCCAAAACTCCGAAGGCACAATTATCGAGGTGCAGGGCCTAGGCAGAGATATTACGGTGCAAAAAGCTACTGAAAAGGCACTTCAGGAGGAACGCGATCAGCTTGAGATGATGATTTGGGGCGGACGCTTAGGCACTTGGAACTGGGACATACAAACAGGTGGGGTCAAGGTTAATAAACTTTGGGGAGAAATTTTGGGGTATGCAGAAAACGAACTCGACTTGGATATAGAAAGTTGGAAAAAACTGATTCATCCTGATGATTTTGAAAAAGTGTGGGAAGCCTTGCAAGCCAATATCAAGGGTGAAACTGTGTTCTATGAAGTTGAGCATAGAAAAAAGACAAAAAATGGAGAATGGAAATGGTTATTGGCTACAGGAAAGGTGGTAGAAAGGGACAAGGAGGGCAGAGCATTAAGAGTCATTGGCATTCGTCAAGATATTACGGACAAAAAACGCAGTGAAGAAGCCGTGAGCCTAAGTGAGGGTAGGGCGTATGCGATTTTTGAAACTATGCAAGAGGGAATAGTGGTGCATGACATGACAGGCGCTATTATTTCCTGTAACCAAAGTGCCGAACGGATTTTGGGCTTGAGCTATGACCAGATGATCGGTAAAACATCGATAGATGCTTCATGGCGGGCTGTTCGTGAAGATGAAAGTCCTTTTGCTGGTGAAGATCATCCCGCTATATTCACTTTGCGAACAGGCAAAGCTCAAAGTAATGTTATCATGGGCGTACATAAGCCTAATAGTGAAATTGTTTGGATTTCGATCAATTCGCAAATCCTCAGACACCCTGACTCCAAAGAACCTTATGCCGTTTTTGCGACTTTTAATGATATTACAGAACGCAAAAATGCCCGTACGCAAATTTCGATTAGTAATCGGCGTATGCGTGATATTTTGGAAGGGACTAATGTGGGGACTTGGGAATGGAACGTACAAACGGGTGAAAGCCACTTTAGCGAACGCTGGGCGGAGATCATGGGCTATACACTTGCCGAACTCGAACCTATCGACATCAATACTTGGGCTAAACACATTCACCCCGAAGATATAGCTATTTCGAGCCAACTTTTGCAAGATCATTTGGCAGGGCTGACCGACTCTTATCAATGTGAAATTCGTACAAAGCATAAAAAAGGGCATTGGGTATGGTTTTGGAGCATGGGAAGGGTGTTTTCTTGGACTGAAGATGGCAGACCGCTTTGGATGTCAGGAATTCATCAGGACATTACCGAACGCAAAAATGCAGAACTCCGATTGGTCAAACAGAATGACGAACTAAGGGCTACGGAAGAAGAACTCAAGGCAAATATGGACGATTTGCTAAAAGCCAAACAGTTTTTAGAAGATTCGGAGAGCAAAATTAGGGCAATTTCGGACAGTACGATGGACAACATTATGCTAATAAGCCCTAACTACGAAGTTTTGTTTTTTAACAAACCCGCCTATGAAGCCATCAAACTATTGGAAAATAAGGAAATTGCCAAAGGCAATCATATCCTTGACTATATAGACGAACACAAAATTTCTTTTACCCAAAATTTTCACAAAGCCCTCACCGGTGAAAGGATCACCGTTGAGAGAGAATTGGTTTTTGGAGAACAAAAAATGTGGTTCGAAGTAAGTTATTTTCCTGTATATAATACTCATAATCAAATCATTGGGGTTTCATTTAACGCCAGTAACATCACAGTTCGCAAGAACTTACAAAGCGAAACCGAACGGCTGGCAACTCTCATCAGATATACCAAAAACCCAGTCATGATTACCGATCCCGAAGGGAAAATTACGTGGGTAAATGAAGCCTTTTGCGAACTTAGCGAATACACGCTGGAAGAAGTGCTGGGCAAAGACCCTGCTGGTCTTTTTCAAGGAGTAGAAACAGATCCCCGCACGGTGGATTACATAGCCAGACAGCTCGCCGAAGGCAGAGGATTTGCGACCGAAATAGTCAATTATAGCAAATCGGGGCGAAAGTATTGGGTATATATTGATTGTCAAGTGATCAGAAACGAAAAAGAGGAGATTCAATATTATGTGACTATCGAAACCGATATTACCAATCGCAAACGGCTTGAGGGCAAACTTTATAGTTTTTATCGTGAAGCTAAAAATTTCCGCAATGCCCTCGAAAAAAGTGCCATTATTTCGGTTTATGATCTGAACCGAAATTTTGTCGAAGTCAATACCGCTTTTTGCCAAATTTCGGGTTATGCCTCCTACGAATTGATTGGCAAACATTACACTATGCTTAGCATAGATTCGCAAAACAACGAACCCAATGTTTTTGAAAAAATGTGGGAAAATGCCGAAAAAGGAGAATGTATGCGAAATGAAATATGCAGAGTCCATAAATCTGGTGAGTTGTACTGGGTGGATTGTGTCCTGAACCCTATCATCGACATCAAAGGCAAGATAAGTCGGTTCATGGCGGTAAGTTATGACATTACAGCTCGCAAAAAAGTCGAAGAACTGAATGCCCTCCAAGCCCAAAAACTGCAAACCAAACTCGAAGCCGAAGTCGCCGAAAAAACCGAAGCCTTACAAGCCGAAAAAATAAAGATCGAAACCATTAATAAGCAAATTCGAGGCAGTATTTTTTATGCCAAACGAATCCAAACGGCGATCTTGCCCCAAGAGTCCTATATGCGTGAGCATCTTTCCGATTTTTTTATCTATAATTTACCCAAAGACATCGTTTCAGGCGATTTTTATTGGTTCGGTGTTCAAAAAAACAAAATTATTCTCTCCGTCATTGATTGTACGGGACATGGCGTACCAGGCGCTTTTATGAGCATGATCGGCTATTCGCTACTCAACGAAATTGTCCATAAGGAGAAAGTAACCAATCCTGTACTGATCCTCGAAACCCTGAACGAGGAGGTCAAACTGTCTTTGAAACAAAAGGACTCCCAAGTGCAGGACGGCATGGACATGGCTTTGGTTTGCATAGACAAAACCGAAAAAAGCATTTCCTTTGCAGGCGCTAAAAATCACCTTATTTATGCCTTGAACGGCGAAGCACACACTGTTCGTGGGAGCAAACGGCACGTGGGCGGAAAATACGTAACAAAAGCCAATTTCGAGCAACAAGACTTGCCATACGACACCGATGCGGTTTATTATATGTATTCGGACGGTTACGTGGATCAGTTTGGGGGAGAACACAAACGCAAATTCTCCCAACAAAACCTTGAGCAATTAATTTTACAAATTCACCAAAAACCCATGACCGAACAAATGGATATTTTGGATCAAAACTTTATTGCTTGGATGGGCGGTTTCGGTTTAAGGCTCGATGATGTTTTGATTTTGGCTTTCAAAATCTAAAATAAATTTGATTTTTGTAATAAAAATGGTACTTTTGTGAAAAAGAAACGAAAATGCAAGCCTACAAAATTATTACAGCCGTTGAAAATGGTTTTTTACATATTCCCATGCCTCAAAATTTTGAGGGGAAAAAAGTAGAGGTGATCGTTTTAGAAACATGGTTACAAGAGGCTTTATTGGATATAGAGAAAGACGAACCACCTACTCACCTTGCCAAACCCAACCCATTTCAAACATGGCTACTTACTGCGCCTGTTTGGGAAGAAGCCGATTATGAAAATTTTTTGAACATTCGCCAAGCCTTTAATCGCTGGGAATTATGATTTTGTTGGATACGTCTGTTTTAATCGAATTTTTTAGACGCAAGTACAAAGAAAATTCATTTTTCTATCAAATTGCCAAAAAAAACCAAATTCGTTGCTGTCTCTGCCGTTACTCGCCTCGAAATATTAGCAGGAGCAAACCCATTACAAATGGATTTCTGGGACGTTTTTTTGCAAAAAATCGAAGTATTACCTTTTGATGCCGACTGCGCGGTACGGTCGGCTGAAATTGTAAAACAACTCAAAAGTTCGAACCAATTATTAGAAATACCCGATATTATGATTGCGGGAACAGCCTTATCGAGGCAAATTCCTTTAGCTACGCTTAATGTTAAACATTTTAGCCGTATGCAAGGTATTTCTCTAATTACTCCTAATATTTAAGACCAAATTTGTAAAAATGATCAATTATCTCTCTCTCGATGCCATTAGCAAGTCGTTTAACGACAAAGTTTTGTTTAAAAATCTCACTTTTGGGCTGAATCAGGGCGAAAAAGCCGCTTTGGTTGGGATTAACGGGTGTGGAAAAAGTACGATTTTGAAAATGATTGTGGGCGAAACGGGCATCGAAAGTGGCAATATTTCGATCCGAAAAGGGATCAAAGTAGGCTACCTCGACCAGCAACCTTTCCTGCCCGAAGAATTTACGGTTTGGCAAGCCATGTTCGAAACCGAAAACCCGCTTTTGCAGGCGATCAGGGAATACGAAGCCGCCTATCTGCACGCAGACGAACAGCCTGAACGTTTTATGAAAGCCACCGAAGACATGGACTATCATCAGGCTTGGGAAACGGAAACCAAAATTCGGCAGATTTTGGGCAAATTGGACATTCACGACACCGAAAAAAAGGTTTCTACGCTTTCAGGCGGGCAGCGAAAAAGGATCGCTTTGGCAAAATTGCTGTTGAGCAAACCCGACCTCATGATTTTGGACGAACCCACCAACCACCTCGATCTCGAAACCATCGAATGGCTCGAAAATTTACTCACCACCGACAACCAAACCCTGTTAATAGTTACCCACGACCGTTACTTTTTGGATAAAATTACAAACGTCATTTTCGAACTCGACAACGCACAACTTTACCGCTACAACGGAAATTATGGCTATTTTTTGGAAAAAAAGCAAGAACGCATGGAAAGCAAAAATGCCGAAGTCGAAAAAGCCCGAAATCTGATGCGAAAGGAATACGAATGGATCAAACGCCAACCCAAAGCGCGCGGTACAAAGGCAAAATATAGAGTCGATGCCTTTGAGGATTTGAAAGAAAAGGCAAGCCAAAAAACGGAAAGTTCGGGAATTTCGATCAATGTGGGTATGAACCGAACAGGTTCTAAGATACTGGAAATCAAGAATGTAAGTAAAAATTACGGTGATCTGAAAATCCTTTACAAATTTGATTATGTCTTCAAACGCCAAGATCGGATTGGGGTGGTGGGCAAAAACGGAATCGGGAAAACTACTTTTTTAAATATGCTCACAGGCAAGATCGAACCCGACAAGGGGAGTTTGGTCAGGGGCGACAACACCAAAATTGGGTATTACACGCAAAGCGAACTCCGCCTCGATGCCGACAAGCGCGTCATAGATGCCGTTCGGGATATTGCCGAATACATCACGACAGGCACAGGAACGACCATTTCGGCTTCGCAACTCCTGACGCACTTCGAATTTCCGCCTTCTACGCAATATAATTTGATTACCAAACTTAGCGGGGGCGAAAAACGCCGTTTGCAACTTTTGCAAGTGCTGATCACGAACCCCAATTTCCTGATCCTCGACGAACCTACTAACGATCTGGATATCAAGACCTTAAATATTCTCGAAGATTACCTTTTGGGCTACAAAGGCGTATTGGTTTTGGTTTCACACGACCGTTATTTTATGGACAGGTTGGT
>JAAFHK010000175.1 GCA_013297565.1 Cytophagales bacterium | reverse complement strand
AGATCGTTCAATAAATAGCGTTGGATTACTCGTTTCAGCGGTCTTGCCCCAAACTGCGGATCGTATCCCAAAGTGGCAAATAGCTTGATCACTTCGTCCGAAACCTCGACCGCCATGCCATTCTCGATGAGGCGCTCTTTGACCATTTCGACTTGGATTCGGGCAACTTTGTAGATTTCTTTTGCCGAAAGTGGGTTAAAAACGACCGTTTCATCGACTCGGTTCAGAAATTCGGGGCGAACCGAACGCTTGAGCAAATCCAAAACCTCCTCCTTCGTTTCCAAAATAAGTGCATCTTTGTTGCCCTCATGGATTCGGGCAAACTTTTCCATAATCAGGCTCGAGCCAATGTTCGAGGTCATAATCACAATCGAATTTTTGAAATTCGCCATACGCCCTTTGTTGTCCGTCAGCCGTCCGTCATCAAGCACCTGCAACAAAATATTAAACACATCGGGGTGTGCTTTCTCGATTTCGTCCAATAAAATCACCGAATAAGGCTTTCGGCGCACCGCTTCCGTGAGCTGTCCGCCTTCGTCATAGCCCACATACCCAGGAGGCGCGCCTATCAAACGGCTTACCGAATGGCGTTCTTGATATTCGGACATATCGATCCTGACCATCGCATTATCATCATCAAAAAGGAAATTCGCCAATGCTTTTGCTAATTCAGTTTTTCCTACGCCTGTAGTGCCCAGAAAAATGAACGAACCTATCGGGCGTTTTGGGTCTTGCAAACCTGCCCGACTGCGGCGAACGGCATCGGCTACGGCTTGGATCGCTTCGACTTGTCCTGCTACCCGCTTACCCAATTCCGCTTCCAAATTTAGGAGTTTTTCCTTATCACTTTGCAACATTTTAGTAACAGGAATGCCCGTCCAGCGTGAAACCACATACGCAATATCTTCGGTCGTAACCACTTCCTTGAGCATGGAATCGGTCTTACTGACTTCTGCAAGCTGTTTTTGGTAAGTTTCGAGGCGCAGTTGGCTTTCCCTGATCAGCCCATAACGCAACTCCGCCACTCTGCCGTAATTTCCCTCACGTTCCGCCTGCTCCGCTTCCAATTTGTACTTTTCGATGTTTTCTTTTTCCTTTTGCAAGTTGTCAATGACATCTTTTTCCCCTTTCCATTTCGCCTGCATTCCGTTGCGGTTTTCCTGCAAATTGGCAAGTTCCCTCGAAAGTACTGCTTCTTTTTCTTCGTCATTTTCCCGTTTGATCGCTTCCCTTTCGATTTCCAACTGCATAATTTTTCGGTTGATTTCATCGAGTTCTTCAGGCATCGAGTCGATTTCGATCCGCAATTTGGCGGCGGCTTCGTCCATCAGGTCGATGGCTTTGTCGGGCAGAAAACGGTCGGAAATATAGCGGCTTGATAGCGTAGCGGCGGCGATCAGGGCATCGTCCTTGATCTGTACGCCATGATGGATTTCGTATTTGTCCTTCAAACCCCTTAAAATCGAGATCGTATCCAGTACTGAAGGTTCATCTACAATAATCGTTTGAAAACGGCGTTCCAAAGCCTTGTCTTTTTCGATGTATTTTTGGTATTCTTTTAAGGTAGTAGCGCCAATAGCCCGCAGTTCTCCCCTTGCCAAAGCAGGTTTCAGCAGATTGGCGGCATCCATCGCACTTTCTCCACCCGATCCTGCCCCTACCAAAGTATGGATTTCGTCAATAAATAGAATTATTTCGCCTTCCGAATCAATCACTTCTTGGATAACGGCTTTCAGCCGTTCCTCAAATTCGCCCTTGTATTTCGCCCCTGCGACCAAAAGCCCCAAATCGAGTGCCGTAATCGTGGTAGATTTTAGGTTTTCAGGCACATCACCCGACACGATCCTTTGCGCCAAACCTTCAGCAATAGCGGTTTTCCCAACCCCAGGTTCGCCGATCAGCATAGGATTATTTTTAGTTCGGCGGGAAAGAATTTGCAAAACTCTACGAATCTCCTCATCGCGCCCAATCACAGGATCGACTTTGCCTTTTTTGACCAAATCGTTGAGGTTTTTTGAGTAGCGTTCGAGAGATCGGTATTTATTTTCGGCGTGCGGATCATTTACTTTCGAGCCTTTTCGCATTTCTTTGATCGCTACTAATAAATCTTTTTCCGTAAAACCATTTTCTTTCAAGAGTTTCGCCACCGAATCATCACCTGTAACCAAACCGTAAAGCAAATGCTCGAGAGCAATATATTCGTCTTTGAGTTTCGTTACAAAATTTTCCGCCCGTTGGATTACGCTGTAGGTTTCGTTTGCTAAATATGCCCCATCGCCTGTGGAACGAGGGTACGAGGCAATCATTTTTTGGACTTCAGGGTCTACTTTGAATTTATTAGTGCCTGTTTTTTTGAACAAAAAATTAACAGAATTTTCATCAAGGGCAATAATTCCTTTGAGCAAATGCCCTGTCTGAACAATCTGCTGACCATTTGCTTTTGCAATTTCGCTTGCTTTATTGAGAGCCTCTTGCGATTTGACCGTAAATTTTTCGAGATTCATATTTTGATAATGTAGGATTTTGGTTTTTCAAAGGTGATTTTTTACCACAAGGACACAAGAAACACAAGGTTTCTATTGTTTTTTTCACAGGCTAAAGCCTATGTTACAGAAAACAAAAGCCAAACCAAAGCCAAAAACCTGACAAAATGGCATAATAACTCATGTTTTTATGCTTAAGTCAAGATTGGTTTCAATTATCATTATGGTTTCTCATTTTGATTTCCTTGGTGGAATCTCTTAAGATCGGGCAAATAAATATGAAAAGCTGTACCTTTGCCAATTTCGCTTTCTACTTCAATTTTTCCTTTGTGTTTTTCGATAATACCGTGCGTAATCGAAAGTCCCAGACCTGTCCCCTGCCCTATTTCTTTGGTGGTAAAAAAAGGCTCAAAAATTCGTTTTTTGACATCTTCCGACATTCCTCCCCCTGTATCACGGATTGAAATTCGTACATCAAACTCACTCAAACTCAATTTTTCGGTTTCTATAAAAATTTCCCCATTTTGATCTATTGCCTGAATGGCATTGGAAATAATATTCATAAAAACCTGATTCAACTGACCAGGGTAGCACTCGATATACAAATATTCGGTACTATACTGTTTGTGCATTTGCACCTTATTTCGGTACTGGTTGTGCAAGATGACCAAAGTAGAGTCAATATTTTCGTGCAAATCCGCCGCCTTGATTTCGGTTTCGTCCAAGCGGGAAAAGGTTCGCAAACTTTTTACAATTTCGGCAGTGCGTTCAGCCCCGCCCCTTATATCACTTACCAAACCGTAGATGTCTTCCTTCAAATCCTGATAGTAAAGCTGTTTTTTCAATTTTTTGATCTTTTGTAAAACTTCGGCTTGTTTTTCCACCTCTGCATTATCCAATTCAGCATACAAATCAACTATTTTCATCAAATCATCAAGCAAAGATTTCAGCGAGTCTGTTCCCGCATACACAAAATTGATCGGATTATTGATTTCGTGCGCCACACCTGCCGTTAGTTGTCCCAAAGAAGCCATTTTTTCGGACTGCACTAATTGTGTTTGTGTATTTTTTAGTTTTTCGTACATTTTTTCGACCACTTCTTTACTTTTTTTCTCTTTTTCGTAAAGTTTTTCGACCTGAAACTTCGTACTTTCCAAAAATTCGTTTGTTGTGATCAGTTCTTCGGCATTTTGACGTAGTTCTTCCTCTGATGCTTGTAAAGCGGCAGTTCTTTCTTGTACTTTTTTCTCCAAATTTTCATATAAAAAAGCATTCTCTAAGGCAATGACGATATAAACCGCAATATTTCGCAAAATATCAAAATGGTATTCTGTATAAGCGTGTTTGCGAAAACTTTGAACAGTCATTACCCCTACAACGTCATTTTCGGAAGAAACCAAAGGCAAATAGATTAAGGATTCGGGAGTTTCACCCATTTTGTCTTGCGGTTTTTCAGGAACAAAATATCCCCTTTCCTTCTCAAAATCATTGATAATGACCTCTTTCTTATGTTGAAAACACCAAACCGAGAGATGAGACTTGCTACTTAATTCGTGTGAAAAATTGGGCAACTGCTTTCCACGTTCCTTTGCGCCTACATAATCAAGCGTTTCTTTTTCAGTATTGTGCAAAGCTATCGCAAAAACCGAGGCATTCATCAAGGTATTCAAATTGTCATAAACCGCATTCACAATCTGCTCAACAGAAACGTATCGAATAATTTCCTGTCCTATTTCCCCAATCAATTTTACATTATTATAGCCCTGTTCGATCTGCTGGGTGCGTTCTTTGACTATATTTTCCAAATTATCCCTCTCAAGTTGCAATGCCAAATTAATTTCCTGGTTGCGCTGGTTCGCCACTTGTAAATCTTGGGCTTGTTGGGCTACCTTGCTATTTTGTTCCCCTAATTGGATATTAATTTCTTTTCGCTTCCGAATATTTTGGTACAAAAAAAACAATAAAACACCTGCCATAATCAAACCCACAATAAAAAAATTCCCTATCAATCGCTGACGGTCGAGTTCGTTTTGTTTTTGCCGAATCGCTTCTGCCTGTTCTGCATCTTGGCGCTTTTGTTCCTGTTCGAAAGTGTGTTTCATTTCGATTTGGGCAATGCGTTTCGTATTGTCGTCATTGCGCAAACTATCCGTAAAAGCCTGATATTGCGTTTGATAGAAATACGCTTTTTCATAATTTTTCAAAGCCTCCTGCCCTTTTGCCAACCATGTAACTGCCTCTCTCGCTTTGCGAATGACATTGCCCGTTTGGGTAATTTGTAGGGCTTTTTCGGCATATTCTACCGATTTTTCGTAATTTTGTTTGTTAAAATAATAACCTGCCAATTTATTATATGAATCAGGCATGAGTTCATTATCACTTATTTGTTTGCGAAGTCGCAAGGCTTCTTCATAGTTTTTCAGGGCTTCGTCCGTATTTTCTTGTTTTTCGTAAAGCGTGCCAATAGCGTCCAAAACCATTGCCGAATTTTTGTAGTCTTTCAAACTTTGGCGAATAGTCCAAGATTCGTTAAGGAAAAACAAAGCTGAATCGTAGCGTTCCATTTCCGAATACAACAGCCCAATATTGTAATAACCTGTCCCAATGACTGCCATACTTCGGGCGGAGTGGCTCATATCCAATGATTTACGCAAATATTGCAGGGCTTTGTCGTACTGTCCCAGATTCTGCAAAGTAACCCCAATCCGCGCCATAATCACCGTAGCCAAATCATTTCGTTCTTTTTTACTGGCTAATTGATACGCCTGTTGATAATAATTTAAAGCTTCTTCGTATTTTTCCAAATTTTTATAAAAATCACCCAAATAAAAATAATCCAGCGCGACTGCGTCCTCGTCTTTGCTTATTTCATTTAATTTGAGGGCTTGCATAAGCGCTTCCAAAGCCTGTCGGTGTTTGCCTTCCTCCCTATAGGTAATGCTCAAACGTCTGTAAATTTCGGCTATATTGGTCTGGTTATCAATGAGTTTTGCACTTTCCAAGCTCTCCTCCAGAAGTTTGCGCGCCTTCGAGTATTCAGTAGATTGCAAAAAAGACATGGAAACTTCTCGTAAGTTTTCGATCTTTCGCAACAAATACGCAGTATCTAATTTATTGCTTTGATGAGGTGTTTTTTTATAAATTTTTTCATATAATTTATCAATAATCTGATAATCAAAACTATCGACTTTGCTATAAAGTAGGGCATCTTCGAAACGGAATTGGGCGTGCAACTGCTGGGCGGCTTTGATGCCAACTTTAGTGCTTTTTACGTAAAATTCAGCGGCTTTTTCGGGATTTTTGACTCGATTGTAATAAATATCTTCCAAAACATCAAGCGAACGAAACTCTCCAAAAGTATAACCGATCATTTGGGAAAGGCGGAGGGCTTGGTTGGCGAGGGCAAGCGCCAGCGAATCAGATTCTTGGTGCAGAAAAGTAAGTTCGCAAAGGAGATCGACTTTGAGGGAGTCAGCTTTTTGCTGGCGTAAAAAACTACCCAGTTCGCGATACGAATGATGCTCAAAATGGGCGGCTTTTTCACGCAAGGCTTTCAAGTCTGATTGCCTTTTTTTGACCAAACTTTGGGCAAAGCCATCAGAAACAAACGCCAGAAGTAAAGAAAATAAGATAAAAAAACGAATATGGGGCATGGGATTCAACTAAAAAACTAAGCCAAATTACACTTTTTTTTTATTTTTGATCATATTTGTAAGAAAATTATTTTCCAAAAATACATTCATGAAAAAAACTTTGATTTTGGGGGCAAGTACAAACCCTGAACGTTATGCTTATTGGGCGGCGCAGGCTCTGCGGCAAGCGGGACACGAAATAGTCAATGTAGGAATCCGCAAAGGCGAAGTAGCGGGCGTAATTATTTTGACTGAAAAAATACAAGTGCCTGATATTGATACAGTTACGCTGTACGTAGGCGAGCAAAATCAAGCCGAATGGTACGATTATATTTTGGGCTTGAAGCCAAAAAGAATTGTTTTTAATCCTGGAACGGAAAATGCCGAACTTGCGCACTTGGCACAAGAAAAAGGAATAGAAACGGAAAATGCCTGTACTTTGGTGTTATTGGCAACAGGGCAATATTAGGAGCATAATGTTTTGCCAACTTACCTTTTGTATTTAATCTTGCTTTTTATTTTGAACACCTGATTCGAATCAGAGGTCAAAATAAAAAGCAAAATTACCCTTTCATTTGATTACAAATTTGCCAAAACTTTATCAATCATGGCTTTTGTACCTAAAATTTGCTCCTTTGGGGTTTGTAAATCGGCAATATCCACCGTCCGCCAACCTTGCTCTAAGGTTTTTTCGACCGCTTCGGTAACTTCCTGCCCTTCCATTTTCAAACCCAGTGCAATGTCCAAAAGCAAAGCCGCCGAAAGGATCGAGGCAAGCGGATTGGCAATGCCTTTTCCTGCGATGTCGGGGGCAGAACCGTGAATGGGTTCATAAATACCTGTTTTGTCGCCAACGGAAGCCGAAGCCAACATTCCCATCGAACCCGCAATTTGCGAAGCCTCGTCCGTCAAAATATCACCAAACAAATTTTCTGTAAGAATGACATCAAACATTCGAGGATTTTTGATCAGGAGCATAGCCGCCGCATCTACAAAAATATGATGAATCTGCACCTCTGGATATTCTTTACCAATTTCATTGACCGTTTCACGCCAAAGCCTCGAAGATGCCAAAACGTTTGCCTTATCAATAGAATGAAGGATTTTTTTGCGTTTTTGGGCAGCGCTGAAGGCTTGGTGGGCTATTCGCCGAATTTCATACTTGGCGTACATCATGGTATCAAAAGCCGTTTCGCCGTCATCACTGCGTCCGCTTGGTTTTCCAAAATAAATCCCGCCTGTAAGTTCTCTAAAGAACAGAATATCAGCCCCTTGCAAAATTTCGGGCTTGATGCTGGAGGCCTGCAGAAGAGAGTCAAAAAGTCTGATCGGGCGAATATTTGAGTATAAACCCAATTCTTTGCGGATTTTGAGCAAACCCTGTTCAGGGCGAACCTTCAAAGCAGGATTCTGGTCGTACATGGGGTGTCCGATAGCTCCAAACAAAATAGCGTCCGAATTTTTTGCTTTTTCTAAAGTTTCGTCAGGAAGCGGAACTCCCACTTTTTCGATAGCACAATGCCCCATGAGCGCCTCATCAAAAACGAAATCATAATTGTATTTTTGGGCGATCCGTTCCAAAACCCTGCGACCGCCTTCGGTTACTTCTGCCCCTATGCCATCACCCGCAATTAGCAAGATATTATATTTTTTCATTTTTTATGTTAATTTTTAGCAAATATAAAGGCGTTTTTTTAATTATTTGCAAAAAAAAGTCTTTTTTATGAATAAAATCTATCCTGTATTTTTAAAATTTAACTGTCTAAATATTTGTAAGTAATCCTGTATAAATAGGTAGGTTTATTTTTACTTTCGTATTTTTGGGTTATAGTACGCTAAATACACCAAAATTGGACGAAAAAGCCAAATTGGACTTAAAAAAAGGTTACGAAAGCGGGAAAAACCATGCCTTTAGCAAACGCTTTCATGTAATTTTGCTAAAATCAGAAAATAGGAAATCGAAAGAGGTAGCCGCTATTCTGAAAATGGACATGAAATAGCGTAAATTCGCTGGCTTTCTCCTTATAATAAAAACGAAGGTTTGAAAACGAAGAAGGGGCGAGGGCGAAAAGCCCTTCTTGACCCAGAAAAAGATCGGGCGGCGGTTTTGGCGGCAATCAACGAAATACCGCCAAAGCCCAAGCCGCTTTTTCGCGGTACAAAGGGTTTTCGTGTTTGAGGTACGCCAACAAAAAATCTGTTTTTCGTTCGTCCTGTCGGTCGGTTATGCGCCGCAGGGTAGCGTCTTTAAAAACATTGGAAAAAGCCAAATCTTTGCCTGAATCGGGTTTTTCTTTCTGACAAGAAAAAAAGATAGAAAATAGACTTAAGAAAAGAGAAAATCGTAATAATTGCATGGTATTGGCTTGGTTTGTTGGGTTTCTAACAGCAATTAAAAATCTAAACAAATTTATACATTATTAAACAATTTATTTGTTTTATTGGGATTAATGTGTATATTTGCGTA
>JAAFHK010000174.1 GCA_013297565.1 Cytophagales bacterium | reverse complement strand
AAACCTCAATCGTTTGGGGCAAACAACGGTCTGAAACTATAAATTTATGAGCATTTTTCTTTTGCGGACTGCGCAAAGCCTGAAACAAAGCCATAGCTTCGGCAGCAGCAGTGCCTTCGTCGAGCAGCGATGCGTTGGCAATTTCCATACCCGTCAAATCCATGACCATGGTTTGGTAATTGATCAACATTTCCATACGTCCCTGTGCAATTTCGGCTTGGTAAGGCGTATAGGCAGTGTACCAAGCAGGATTTTCCAAAATATTTCGCAAAATAACGGTCGGTACGTGGCAAGGATAATACCCCAAACCCAAATAAGATTTATGAACTTTATTCTTTTGGGCAATTCGTTTGAAATCTCTCAAAAATTCGTGTTCTCCTTGCGCGTCAGGAAGGTTTAAAGGCGTTTTGAGGCGAATATTGGCAGGGACAGTTTGGTTGATCAGTTCTTCCAAACTTTGAACGCCAATGGTTTCGAGCATTTCTTTGATTTGGGTTTCTGAAGGAGCAATGTGGCGATCTGCAAAGCGCCGTGTTTCCGAAAATTTAATTTGCATAAATGTAAAAAAGGTTTTGGGGCTGTTTTTGAACTATTTTTTGGTTAAGGCTTGTTGTCTGTACTCAAAATAACAAGGGTACGTACCACCTTGTTTAGAGAATACCAATGGTGAAACTTAAGTGTTTTGCAAATATACTAAGAAAAGGAATTGCGGATTGTGAAATAATAATTTTTCAAAAAAAATCCCTACCTTTGCCCAAATTGATAACCCCAAAAATACATTTTTATGAACCGTTTAACAAGTGCTTTGGTAGGCTTTGCGGTCGGTGCGGCGGCGGGTACGGTGGTTGCCTTGCTTTATGCACCCGAAAAAGGCAAAAAAACACGCGACACGCTTTCGTTTCGCCTCAAAAAATATCGTGATTTGCTCTCCGACCTCGTAGGGGACATTGTTGAGGGTAAAGATGGCGAACCTGCCAGTTCGAACAAAGTAGGCAAGCGTGAAGAAGTTGAGCAACTGCTCAATGAGGCTGACGATTTGCTCAAAAAAATGAAACAACAGAAAAAACGTGCTTAGTTTTATGAAAAACGTGCTTTTTTTGTTTTTTTTTACTTTTCTAATTTTTATTTTTTCCACTTGTCAAAGAAAAAACATGGATTTTATTATAACGATTGCCACTCCTTTGGGCAATATGGAAGTGCTTTTGTATGAGGAAACACCTCAACACAAGGCTAATTTTTTGAAATTGGCTAATGAAAAATTTTATGACGGGGTAATGTTTCATCGAATTATCAAAAATTTTATGATTCAGGGCGGCGATCCGTACAGCAAAACAGGTGAGGGTATGGTTGGGACAGGTGGTCCAGGTTACACGATCCCTGCGGAAATAAAACCGCAATTTGGTCATAAAAAAGGAGCTTTGGCGGCGGCTCGTCAGGGCGATCAGGTCAATCCCCAACGTGCCTCAAGCGGTTCGCAGTTCTATATAGTGCATAGCGCAAACGGCACAAAACACCTTGACGGACAATATACCGTTTTCGGAGAAGTAGTTTCGGGTTTGGATATTATTGACAAAATCGCCCAAGCACCAACCGCTTCAGGCGACCGACCTGTAACAGATATTCCCATGACCCTAACCATTAGGCAGATGAAAAAGAAAGAAATTACGGAAAAATACGGGTTTAAATATCCTGAAGAAGTAAAATAGTTTCTTTTTCCAAAAAACTTTGCCGAACGCTACAGTTTGGCAAAGTTTTTTAATAGTTTTATAAAAATTATTTCTAAAACGTATGGGAAAAATTATCGCCATTGCCAACCAAAAAGGCGGCGTAGGCAAAACGACTACCGCTATCAATCTTGCCGCAAGTTTGGCGGCTTTGGAATATAAATCTTTGGTCATAGATGCCGATCCGCAAGCCAATTCGACTTCGGGGCTGGGACTTAACCCAAAAGAAAAAAGAAACAGCATTTACGAATGCATGATAGGTCAGGAAGAGGTGAAAAACGTGGTTCAGCCTACCGAATTTGAATATTTGTATATCGTTCCTTCGCATATAGACCTTGTGGGTGCCGAAATTGAGATGATCAATATCGAAAACCGTGAAGAACGTATGCGTCAGGCACTTTTACCGATCAAAGACGACTACGATTTTATCCTAATTGACTGTTCTCCCTCTTTAGGTTTGGTAACGGTCAATGCCCTTACCGCCGCCGATTCGGTAGTTGTGCCTGTTCAATGCGAATTTTTTGCTTTGGAAGGATTAGGAAAACTCCTCAATACGATCAAAATTATTCAAACGCGCTTGAATACGAATTTGCAAATTGAGGGAATTTTGCTCACGATGTATGATGCTCGCTTGCGCCTTTCGAACCAAGTGGTCGAAGAAGTCCAAAAACACTTTGAAGAATTGGTTTTTCAGACTATTATTCCTCGAAACATCAAGTTAAGCGAGTCACCAAGTTTCGGTTTGCCGACCATTGCTCACGATGCGGACAGCAAAGGAGCAACCAGTTATTTGAGTTTGGCGCAAGAGGTGTTGGAAAAAAATAATTTGGTAAGGGCGTAGAAAAGGTTTTATACTCAATCAACGAATGCTTTTGTACGGCGAACATTCTTGTTCGCCCAGAAACGAACAAGAATGTTCGTTTTATGATCAAGAACCAATTTAGTTTCAGTATAACAAGGGGGCTTGCTCCCTTGTTATTTTGTTAGACATCTATTTTTTCAAACCATCTCCTCGTGTAGCTTCAGCTCTGATCGCACTGATCAATTTGCAAATTTCACGAATGGTAATGTCCGAAACTTCAATCGGGTTCGAACCGCCTTCTTCCTCAAAAATCATTTCTTTATCATCAATCAACTTGCTTTGAGAGGCGCTGGGCATATAGGTAATATTAATGCCTTCGTAGAGTTTGGAAAGTTTTTTGACTTGTTGATAAATTTCATCAAAACCTTGCTTGTCTTTGTACAATTCCAAAACAGGCATCAGATTTTGCAAAACGATTTTTTGCTCTGCAATGCGTTCTTTGAGTTGGCGGTCTGTAGCACTTTCATAGTGTAAGGCTATCAAATAGGCTATTTCGACCCAACTTCCCAACTCGATCCACGCATTAATTTCGTTTCGGTTTTGGTTGCGCAAAAGAGTTCGAACGTCCTCGAAATAGAGATTGGACTGGACTGCTAAAAGCGAATCGAGATTGATCGTTGAAGATGAAATGGTGCTTTGAACCGAATTAATGCGTTTTTGCATCAGGTTTGCTGATGAAAGTAGCTGAACCTGAAGGGTAGAAATCGAATTAAGGTAGCCCAAAGCATCATTTATTTTTTTGTGGTGATTCGAATAGTACAAATCCGTCCTATAAATACCTAAATTAATGGCTTTTTTGAAAACCGTATTGTATTTATCCACATCTTGCGGATCGGTCAAAAACAAATATTTGTAATCAGGTTTGATTTTGTTCTGTTTTTCAAGTTCGGTAATAAAATTGCAAACTTCCAAAGGATTAGGCATACTTTGCAAAGCATCACCCACGCGCTCCGACTGGGCGGCATCGGGTATGATGTTTTTTTCCTTTTTTGGGGCTTGCTCTTGACAGGCAGATATGCCCAAAATAACCAGAAAAATGCCTAAATAGTTTGCTTTCATTTGATTAGCCTTATTGATTGACAGGAACTTTGTTTTTAATACTTTCTATAATATCCCGCGACACGACCCCTTCGGCTTCGGCTTCATAATTGAGAATCAAACGGTGATTCAGGACATCATAAGCCACTTCTTTGATGTCTTCGGGAAGGACGAAATTGCGACCATCAAAAAAAGCATTGGCTTTGGCGGCGCGATTCAGGTTGATACTTGCTCGAGGCGAAACTCCGTATTGAATATATTGGGCTACGTCCGTCAAACCGTAGGTTTTAGGTTCGCGCGTAGCAAAAACCAACTCGATAATATAACGTTCTAAAGATTCGGAAACTTTGATGCCATTCACCGCATCTCTAATTCTAAATATTTTTTCCTTGTCCAAGACCGTTTCGACATTGCTTTTAAAACCTACGTCCGACATTCGGCGCATGATTTCGAGTTCAGAATCTTTGTCTGGGTAGCTTACAAAAACCTTCATCATAAAACGGTCTAACTGGGCTTCTGGAAGCGGATACGTACCTTCTTGTTCGAGAGGATTTTGTGTAGCCAATACCAAAAATGGCTTGTCGAGAGGATAAGTCGTATTGCCAATCGTAACTTGTTTTTCCTGCATAGCTTCGAGCAAAGCGGCTTGCACTTTGGCAGGCGAACGATTGACCTCATCAGCCAAAATCAGGTTCGAAAAAATAGGTCCTTTTTTGACCTCAAACTCGCTGGTGCGTTGGTTGTAGATCATTGTCCCGATCAAATCTGCGGGCAGGAGATCAGGCGTAAATTGGATACGCTGAAACTGCAAATGCAAAACCTGTGCTAAAGTATTGATAGTAAGGGTTTTAGCCAATCCAGGAACGCCCTCAAGCAAGATGTGTCCATTGGTAAATAAACCTATGAGCAGGCGATTGACCATGTAGCCCTGTCCGACCACGACCTTGTTCATTTCGGTATATATTTGGCGGACGAGTCCCTGCAATTCGGTTATTTCTTCGGTAGTTGTCATAGAAAAACAAATGTAAAAGTATAATGAGTTCCAAAATTAGAACTTCGTATTTAAAAAAGGAAAACTACGTTTCTTTTTAACAAAAATAAACAAACAACACCCTATTTATCCAATTTCAAACTTTTCAATTCGCCCGTAGGACTTATCAAAAAATATTCTTTTTCCGTTTTTTCGTTTGGTACTTTTTCTCTCATGACCAACACTTTCATTTCATAAATTACCTGAATGACGGGTTCGAGAACGGTCGGATTGACCACAAAATCAAATTCTTTGTCAATAATGGGTTGATAATACAGCGTGGTCGATTTATCCGCCTGATTCACATTGGCACTTTTTTTATTTTGTAAAGAGGAGCTGTTGTAGGATTGATAGGATTTGTACATTTCGACAGGAAAAATCACTTTATAAGCATCGACAAGGCGTTTTTCGGAAGTCCCCAAATTTTCACCCAAAATACTTTGATAAGTTTGCAATTTTTCTTGCAAAACGCTTTTTGCCTTGTTCATAAGGTCTTTGCGTATGGTTTCCATGTGGTTAGAAAAATAATCAACCCTGACCAAATCGTAAATTTCGGCTTTGGCAAGAATGGTCATGATTTCATTCAGGTCTTCAGGTTTGCTGTATTTGATGTGAATATTTTTTTTGACTTCGAAGCCCGAAGGCACTTCATTGTAGGTTTTTTTGCTAAAAATCTTCTTTTCAAGTTCATATTCGTAAGTTGGAACAAAAGAAATCATATCGATAATTGTTTCTACGCCCGCTTTTTTGCCAATCTGTTCTAAAGATTGGTTGATTCGAGAGTCTATCAAGGTATTGACTTCTTCGACCGTTTTCCCCGCTTGGCTTAGGCTAAAAATAGCCACGTAAGCATCGGCTTTGACGTTTGCCATGCCTTTTATGCTTATTTGGAGATTGCTATTGAGGGGAAAACTAAGGTTGATATTTTGTTCAGGATAACGACTTTGACTTTGATTTTGGTAATTAATATTGCCTGATGATTGCCCATGAGCCAAATTTCCCATAAGTACAGCCAATACCAAAATGATTGATTTTTTCATTTCTTGAGATTTTATAAACACAACTGTATGCCTGTAATATTATAGCCTGTAAAATGCGTACCATCGGGGGCGGCATACCCACAAATTTCGATCAAACCGTCTTCATCAAGTTCCAAAAACAAATTAAAACTGCGAGGATCGCGGTTAATTACCTGATTGGCTACAAAATCATAAATATCGTCAAGGGTTTTTTCGTTCTTATCGACCTGTCCTGTAGTTTTGTTGATAGTTCGGTAGCAGTTGCCATTATCATCAAAATAACGGTGTGTAACGGCGCTGGGCTTGCCTTCTTTGACATAAATCGTCTTGACCACCCAACCACCTGTGGCAGAATTCCAAGTAATATCAAAATTATACGTATTATTGCATTGTTTTCTGAAAGTCTGCCATTTGCTTTTGCTCAGATGAAATTTTTTCTGTATTTCCGCATTGTCGTGTGGAATAACCGCAAAAGCAAACAGAAATAGCGAAAATATAATAGGCAAATTTTTCATGGTTGTTCGTTTTTTTTAGAACAAATATAGTGAAGTTTTGCGAAAAAATAAAAATATTTGAAAAAATATAGCTTCCAGAAGTCTTATGAATAAAGTCAATAAATCCAATATACAGCCGACCA
This sequence comes from Cytophagales bacterium, assembly GCA_013297565.1. Lineage (GTDB taxonomy): Bacteria > Bacteroidota > Bacteroidia > Cytophagales > Thermoflexibacteraceae > JAAFHK01. The sequence continues at coordinate 2,302 of JAAFHK010000174.1, read as the reverse complement.
AAGTTGGCAGTTATCCGCATACAAGCGTAGTTTTAAGCATTGCTACGGCTATTTTTATGATTGGCATTTTTGCCTTACTCATTATTCATGCCGACCGACTAACAGCACTTTTACGCGAAAAAATTGAAGTTTTTATTTATTTAGAAAAAAACATCAGCCCAAGCCAACAGGATTATATCAAACACAAATTGGTTTCATTGCCTTTTATACAAAACCCAAAAGACAGTGCTGTAGTTCGTTTTGTGTCAAAAGAACAGGCGGCACAAGAAACGATTGCCAAAACAGGCGAGGATTTTGTCAAATTTTTGGGCGAAAATCCCTTGCGGGACGCTTTTGTGGTCAAAATCAAAGACAGTTATTTCCAAAATGAAAAACTAAAACTGATCAAAGCCCAATTAGAAAGTATTGAGGGAGTTTTCGAGGTCGATTACCAACAAAACTTCGTCGAACAAATCAACAGCAATGTGAGCCGAGTCGGGGTAATTATTTTAGTTTTTATCCTGATTCTTTTAGCGACCGTTGTGCTGATGATCAATAGTGCCATCAAATTAGCCCTTTATTCCCAGCGTTTCCTCATTCGCAGTATGCAACTTGTAGGGGCGATGCCTGTTTTTATCAAAAAACCCTTCGTGATTCGGGCGGCTTTGCAGGGTTTTGTGGGTTCGCTTTTGGCGTGTTCAGGCTTGCTTTTTTCGCTTACTTACCTGAATTTGCAGATCGAGGATTTGTCCATTTTGCAAGATTTGGGAACTTTGATCGGGCTTTTTATCTGTTTGGTTTTGGTTGGAGTTTTGGTTGGGGTGCTAAGTGCCTATTTTGCCATCACCCGCTACTTGAAAATGAGTCTTGATGATTTGTATTAGAATTTGTAACATAGGCGCGTAGCTTGTGGCTTGCTTTAATTTATTGAAATAATACATTCACAGGCTGAAGTTATTGCCCTTGTTCGTTCCTCACGAACGACCACAGTATAAAATATTGCCTTTAACCAAACTTTTGTTACTTATAATCTCAAATATAAAATAATTCATGTCCGATAAGCAATTTGTGTCTTTTTCATTAGGGCTGATTATTTCTGGGATAATTAATGGATTGATTGTCTATTTTGCGTGGATTGCTCATTTAATTGGCAATGGAATTTTCTCAAGCATAAACGATCCTGTAGAAACCCAATACATTAATCCTTTGATAATTGCAATATTTGTGTTGTTAATAGCATGGATAGTAATTTATGAATTATTTAAGGCGAAAGGACAATATGCTGCCATAGGTGCGACATTACCCGCACTCGTCTGGGTGATTATAATAATTGTGTGTTGTGTGTTTGGGATAAAAACCATAAATACCGAATATACAAACTTTGACCGAGAAATCTGGTTAAAATCTAAGGAAAAACCATTTAAGATGGTAAGAAAATTAGTAGTACGCAAATCATTACTGGGAATGACACGACCAGAGGTTACTCAAATGTTAGGGAAAGCCGATAGTGTTTGTTATTATGGTAACGAATGTATGCAAACCTTACTGAAAATGTACCACTCATCATTTGTTTTGAAAACGAACGAGTCAAATCAGCCACATTTTGGGTGGTTGATTGATCGGATTTACTACATTGGGAAGAAATGAGGCTTAAATAATTGGTGTTAATTTCCCAGAAAACCATGATCCAACTAACGAACCTCAATAAAATTTACAATCCGAACCAAAACAATGAGGTTAAGGCGGTACAAAATTTTGAAAATATGCCTACTTTTTCGCCCATTCAGGCAGTTTTCCCATCTCGACATAGAAGGCAAAAGGAAGCAAAAAATGAACAATCAACATCAAAAATTAAAAAACTCGCAATTTAGTGTATTTGCTCTTGTATCATTTTTTTTTCCATTTCAACATTTACTTCCTTGATAGCTTCCAATTTGGCTAATAAATTTTTCAAAAATGCCTGATGTTTTGCATTTTCAGCCCAAAAAGGTTTGTGAGCAAGGGATTTTTGGATAGGAATCCATTTTTTTTGAAAATCTTTGAGGGCAGGACTAAAAAAACTTTCGCCAAACTTTTCAAAAATATAATCAATAGCCTGTTCGTTGGGGTGCAAAAGATCGGACGCATAAAAACGATAATCCCGAAGATCATCGAGCAGGACTTCGTAGGCAGGAAAATAATGCACGTTTTTGAATTTTAAACCAATTTCGTGCGCCGCCAAACGCAAAACGGCTTTGCTAACACTATTTAAAGGCAAAGTATCTTTGAGGTGGCGAACAGGACTTACCGTCAAGACGATTTGCAAATGGGGCGGAATCAAATC
>JAAFHK010000173.1 GCA_013297565.1 Cytophagales bacterium | reverse complement strand
ACCCTCACGAAATCAACTTCAGTCGGACGTAATCCGACCTTAAAAAGGTTGCGAAATTTCAAGGTCGGACTACGTCCGACTGAAGTTTTTTTTGCAGAATGTGTAATTTGTAACAGTTTTCAGTATAGCTTACACAGGCGGTTTGGAACAGTTTGACAATGCCAAACAAGTAGCCAAATTTATTGCCATTTCGCCTACTCAGTATCAATCAGGCACGTCTATCAAAGCTACAGGGCATCAACCGATCAGGGAATGCCACGATCAAACGTATGCTTTATGTAGCTTCTTGGTCAGCTATCCGATTCAACAAGGCGTGTAAGCAATTATATACACGCTTACGAAGCAAGGGAAAACCTAATAAGCTTGCTCTCATTGCGGTTTGTAATCTCTTAATTCGCCAAGCTTTTGCGGTAGTCAAGAAAAAATGTTTGTTTGATAAGATTATTTTGAAAAAAATTTAACTAGTCAAACAACCTTTTAACAGTCCCTTTAGGGTGTGATTTTTTGACAAAATCGCACACTAAAGGGACTGTTACAGTTTGCAGATTTTTTCTTTCATATTCAAAAATCATTTGCTTACACAATTTCCAGTATTTTCTTCAATTCCGCCACAAAAATATCGATTTCCGCTGTAGTATTATAGACCGCAAATGAGGCTCTGATCGTGCCTGCGATCCCCAAACGCTTCATCAGCGGTTGGCAACAGTGGTGTCCTGTCCGCACTGCAATTCCGTTGGCATCGAGCATCATGCCCACATCGAGGTGATGCACCCCCTCGACCACAAAGGAAACCACACTTGCCTTCTCTTTTGCTGTCCCCACAATTCGTAATTTTGGAATCACAGAAAAGGCTTCAGTAGCGTGTCGAAGTAGTTTTTGCTCATGTTCGGCAATGTGGGTTTGCCCAATGCGGTTCATAAACTCAAGGGCATGGCGCAGGGCAATCGTATCGGCAATGTTGGGCGTTCCCGCCTCGAATTTGTGCGGCAGCGTATTGTAAGTTGTTTTCTCAAAACTTACTTCTTTGATCATTTCACCGCCACCCATGTAAGGAGGCATACGTTCCAAAAGGTCTTTTTTTCCGTACAAAATGCCAATACCTGTGGGGGCATACACTTTATGTCCCGAAAAAACATAAAAATCAGCGTCCAAATCCTGCACATCAATCCGCAAATGCGGCGAAGCCTGCGCCCCATCGAGCAGAACCACCGCCCCAAATTGGTGAGCTTTTTGGATAATGCTTTTCACAGGGTTGATAGTCCCCAAAGCATTCGAAACGTGCGTAACGGCTACAATTTTGGTTTTTTCATTCACAAGTTTCTCAAAGACTTCCATGTCCAGTTCGCCCGAATCGAGAATGGGTATCACTTTGAGTTTTGCTCCTGTAACTTCGCAAGCCAACTGCCAAGGAACGATATTGGAATGGTGTTCGAGGCTCGAAACCAAAATTTCATCATCGGTTTTCAAAAAAGTACGGGCGTAGGAAGCCGCTACCAGATTGATTCCTTCAGTTGTGCCTCTTGTAAAGATCACATTTTCAAGGCTTTCCGCATTGATGAAGGCTTGTACCGTTTGGCGCGTAGCCTCGAAATCGGCAGTGGCGCGTTCGGCAAGCGTATGTACTCCTCGGTGAATATTGGCGTTATTGGTTTGGTAATACTGCTCAACAGCCCTGATGACCGCAAGCGGTTTTTGGGAGGTAGCCGCATTATCAAAATAAATAAGCGGTTTGCCATTTATGTTTTGGTGCAGAATAGGAAATTCCTGTCTTATGGATTCGATATTCATGGTTTTAGGTTCTTAATTTTTGAGCAATGATTGATACTTCGTTTTCAGGAATTTCCGTAATTTCGGCAGTTTCTTGGATCAGATAACGTTTTAAAAGACATTTTTCGGCAGTTTTGTACTTTTAAGTTACACGCCCTTCGCAAAAGCCATATCCAAACTATTTTTGACATCTCTGTAATATTTCAAACTGTTTTTGTAATTTTTTCGATCTTGAGAATTAAGTTTTGCCAATTCAGCAATTTTCTTATCGGGCAAAATTTCATTCAAAAAATTAATCAAAATATCTTGATTTTCTTCCGAGCCAAACAGCCGTTTGAAGCCAAAATTAGTAAAAGGATTTAAAAATTTTCCCATAAAGGATACCTGCTTTGATTTTCCACAAAAATAGAAAAATTTACGCTATTTTTTACTTTATGTTTTCCTTTTTTGGAATGACTAATATTTGTGGCATAAATATATTTTTTTATATATTTGTTGTATATTTACTTGAAAAATTATCACAAAGAAAAACCATGAGAATTCCTGCGATTAGTTTTGAGATGATAGCCTATACTGATGTTGGCTTACACAGAACTTTGAATGAAGATTTTTTTGCCGTCTGTAGCGATCTGCAAAGCAATGTTTGGGAAATTGGCAAGCACGAATTGGAAGAAAACAACATGGGTTCTTTGATGATAGTTGCGGACGGAGTAGGCGGGGCTAATGCGGGCGAAGTGGCGGCACAGCTGGCTGTGTTTTCCATTATCAGTGACTTTAAAAACTTAGACGAACTGCCTGAAAATGAGTTAGGTATAAGAAGTTTTTTGAAAAAAATCATTGCCAATGCAAGCCAGAAAATTGTCGAATATACCCAAGAAAAAAATGCGCTTGCTCCCATGGGAACGACTATGGTCTTGGCTTGGGTTTTGGGTAAAAAATCCTATATCGTCTGGTCGGGTGATAGCAGGGCGTATCTGTACCGAAAAGGGCAAAAATTTGCTCCCATTACAGACGACCATTCGAAGGTTTGGAACATGGTAAAAAAAGGAGAAATTACGCCCGAACAAGCACGCTTACACCCTGATAATCATATCATTACACAATGTTTGGGTGATGCCAATTATCCTCCCGAACCCGATATTGTTGGCATAGAGATCAAGGAGGGTGATCGCCTTCTGCTTTGTACGGACGGGCTGAACTCCATGATGAGTGATGCGGAAATAGAACAGATTATTAATCAACCAATTAGCCCTTTGACTTGCGCCAAAGGCTTGATCGAAGCGGCAAAACTGGCAGGCGGACACGATAATATTACGCTTACTTTGATGGATATTTATGTCTATTCCGACAAACCGAAGGTCGAATCTATCGTAAAACACGACAACAAAAGCGATTCGAAGGACAAGGCATTAACCGCAATTTTGCTGGTCGGTTTGTTATTAATTTTAGTGATGAGTTTGGTTATGAACAGTTATTACGAAAATGTGGCTGAAAAAAGCAGTCGAGATAGTACGCAAATCCAAAAACCGCAAGAGCAAATAAATACGGAAACCGAAAAACCAAACGAAACAGAAAAGCAAACAGAAACTCAAGAACAAACTCAACCCGACATCGAAAAGCCTGTACAACAGCTTACTAATCAACCTGTTAGCAAAAAAGAATGGGAAGGTTTGAAAAAGAATTATCAAACCATGCTCGACAAAAAAGATGCCATTCGCAAGCGGATTCAAGCTCTCAAAGACAAAACTAAGCAAACCGAACTGAATCAAACCTACGGAAAACTTTGGAATACACTAAAAGACATAGTTGATAAAGACAGCCGTTTGTTAGAACCTGCGAACCAAACTGAACTCCAGAAAATCCAAACGGCTATCACAACTTGCCAAAACATTATTACTGATTTGGAAAAAAATTTAGCAAAAAAATAAACGAAACAAACGTCTGACTGCAGGTCTGATATTTGCTAAAGTTCAGTTTATTCGCCTTTTTTTTGATTATAAAATTCGAAAACTCGCATCAAACCCATTTTCTCATTTGCCTTGATGCGGTTATTGCGAATAAAATCCTGCACTTGGGTTCGCTTGGAAGCCATAAATTGGCTAATGTCTTGCGTATTGGGATCGAAAGCCATGACTTTTTCGGTTTTTTGATCAAGAATGTAATATTCGTCCTCGAGAACAAAAGTGGTCGTAGTCCAACCTCCCCCAAAACTTGGATAATAAACCGATCTTTGGGTGATTTTTTCCCGATTTAGCAAACTAAGTTCTCCTTCCGACAGTAACTCGAAAAATACAGGCGAAATATAGCCCACACGCTTCTCAAAAGGCAAAGTATGAAAATAGCGCGGCAAAAGAAAAAGCGCATCAAAAAATTGAAAACATTGTACTTTTTGGGAACTAAAGGACTTAATTACGCCTTCGCCTGTCTGAATTACAATATTGTCTTTTTCCAAGTCATATTTTAGTTTTCCCTTGAAAGTTTCGCCCGAAAAAAGATCAACTTCGCCATTATGCCAATAATCGCGCGAAAACTCTTGTGCAAAGGTATTTTCTAAGAAAAACAACATCAAATAGATAAATAATAGCTTTTTCATGGTTTGTAAATAGTTTTTGTGTATTTATATAACGATAAATAAACCCAATATGAACAAATTAGATTTAAAATTTAATATATTTTTTAAAGAAAGGGTTTAAAAAAATTTAAAATTTTTAATATTTTGTTTAATTTATTTTGTATTTGTACTTTATTTCACTACGTTTGCACTATTAAGAGTTTTAATATCTTGGCATACTTCTAAAACCCAATGGAAGACTACAATAAAATCATTGAATCAATAGGCGTTAAATACATCAAAGCGCGCAAACTGGATATTCTGGAGCCTGTTTATGTAAATAATTTCTATGACGTAGAAAATACGCTTATTCTCCTGAACGAAGGCGTAATTAGTTTTGGTAAAAACCACGAACAAGTAGCTGAAGGTGATTTGCTTTTTTTGCCAGCTGGAAAAATGGTCAGCTTGGGCTATGGAGCAAATGCCAAACAACATTCGATCAGTAACGAGGATTTTTTGAGTGATCGTGAAAAATATTTGCGTCATCACGTTCCCTCAGCAGGGCTTTCGAGTCAGCAAGAGAACTTTTCTTATCTGGCTTTTGAGGCGAAAGTTTTTGATTCTATCAATTTTTTCAGTTCTTTGGACATTCCGCCTTTTGTCATTAGTGATCAACGCATAGGAAATCTTATGCGTGAAATTATTGCTGAAATGGGCGGTAACAAGGCAGGAAAGGCAAGAATCGTACAGACTTACACCGAACAGGTTTTGATCGAATTGGTTCGCTATATCCTTCGTAATCAGCTTTTTGTGGAACAATTAGCCACAAACAGTACTTATTTCAAAGACCCTCGTTTGGTAGATATTTTGACGTACATCAAAAATGAATTGCAAGGCGATCTTTCAAACAAAGTATTGGCAACCGTTGCCAATGTTTCTGAAGATTATGTAGGACAATATTTTAAGATGCTTACGGGCATTAATCCGCAAGATTATATCGAGTACCAACGCATGGAACACGCCGTTCATCTCTTGCGTGCCAGCAAAAAAAGCATTAGGGCGATAGGTACGGAAGTTGGTTACAAAGATACTGCTTATTTTTGTCGCCGTTTCAAGATGATGTTTGGCATTCCCGCTGGCAAAATGCGCCGCAGAGAGTCCATGATTAGTTCGTAATCTGTACCGTACCCTTTAGGGTGCGGCTAAAACTTGATTTTTAAGTAAAATGTTCTGTATTTGAGATCAAAACTAAGTGTTTATCTCAAGCACAGAACATTTTTTATATCATGCCATGTTACCAAAAAAACTTGTTTTTATTTTATTTTTTCTATTTTCAAATTCCCTTTTTGCCCAAAAACTTGATGTTTTGAAGGAAAAAATCCGAAATGATGCAATTTTTTGGGCTGATCCTTTTTCCGAACCCTTTGACTCGCTTGGGAACTGGACAGGAACAGGTGTAAAAGACAGTTTACTTTTGCTCAAAATTTGGGATCAAAAAGACAGTTTGGAAAATTTTGTGATCGAACTTCTTAAACAAAAAACTATAAGTTTGGAACAAAAAATGGATTTGGCACACTTGGCGGCGTATTTGGGTTGCCACAAAGCCCTTGAACCTATTTGGGCGGAATTGATCCATACTTCACGAATTTACGGCTGGGAAGGACCCAATTATGACCTGATCGACTCCTATTTGGAAGAGGTTCAGTATCCTTTTCAGCAGTATTATTGGGCTTGTTTGAGCGCTTTGCTCAAGCAAAATCCTGCAAAAAACATCAAAAAAGCCCATTATCAAATTTTGGAAAAATCATTGGCAGTTTTTGAAAAAAAATATGCTCAAGAAACTTTTTTGTCCAATGATTCTACTTTCGAAATTTTGGCTTGGCACTACGTTTTGATGCGAAAAGTAGATTCTATGAATATTTTTGTACTAAAAATAGATTCAATATTACAAAAAAGGCAAATTTGGGCTTTGGTATTGGGCAGTGATCGAAGCCTTGATCAAGCCCAGTTTGAATATACAAAATGCTTAAAACAAAATCAAAACCTATCAAACAGATTTCTTAGCATTTACAAAACCCCAATCAAAGGCAAAATTTGGTACAGAACCGTTGTTTTTTGTTCGACAGAAACCGAAGCCCGAAAAACAAAAGAGAGCTTGAAAAAAAAACAGCCCGATTCTTTTATTTTACGTCTACCTTGCTACCCACCGCGCCGCAGTTATGAAGATTGGCAAGTTTATCAATGTGAGGAATTTTAGAAAGAGAGAAAATTGATTCTTTTCTTATTTTTGCTATTGTGAGCATTTGGCAAAGTAAAACGCAAAGTTTTCTTGAACGAGCATAAATAGTTTTTCCCAATTCTTTTCTTAGTTTGCTCCCAAAACATCAACAAAATTACCTATTATTTTGTTAATTTAAGAAAATTTGACAGTATGAGTGTGGAAGAAAAAGACGAATTGAAAAAGAAATTGCTTATTTTTCAACGTCAAGAACAAAAATTGGCACAAGCTATCGAAGAAAGTAAGAACTTATTGGAAGAACTTTTGATACAGCAAGAACAATATCCGCAAGATGTTGATATAAAGCAAGAAATTGAAAAATTACAAACTTATATCAACGTCAAGGAAAAGGAATATGAAACGGTCAATACGAAAATATTGGGCGTAAAATGGTTGTTAGAAGACTAAAATTGCTGTTTCTATGAACACTCTTGAAAACGATCCTTCTATCAGAGAAAAAATTTTATCCGAACTACGCAAATTGGTTTTGGAAATAGATCGTGATATGCACGAATTACAGGTCGGGCTTGATGACTTGAAAAAAGAAGTTATTTTGCGTTTGGCAAAGGATTTAGAAACCAAAGAAACGCCTAATTAATCATTTTTCTTGAAATAACTGCAAAATTTCCCTCTCACAAAAAGGCATAAGCCAATTCTTTTCCTATTTTTGCCCAAACAAAACGAACCCTCGAAAATGCCTCGAAATCCTCAAATCAAATCCGTGCTGATTATCGGCAGTGGTCCCATTGTGATTGGGCAAGCCTGTGAGTTTGATTATGCAGGTTCGCAAGCCGCCCGTTCTCTAAGAGAAGAAGGGATAGAAGTTACCCTGATCAACTCGAACCCTGCGACTATCATGACCGATAGCGTTACGGCTGACAATGTGTATCTGAAACCTTTGGACAAAAAATCGATTGTCGAAATCCTCGAACGCCATAAAATTGATGCCGTTCTGCCGACTATGGGCGGACAAACGGCGCTGAATTTGGCTATCGATTGCGACAAGGCGGGAATTTGGAAAAAATATAATGTAAAAATTATTGGCGTGGATATTAACGCCATCCAAACCACCGAAGATCGCGAACTTTTCCGAAAAACCATGATCGCCAATAATATTCCTGTTTGCAGGGGGCGGACGGCGAAAAGTTTTTTGGAAGGAAAAGAAATTGCCCAAGAAATTGGTTTTCCGTTGGTGATTCGTCCATCTTTTACGCTGGGCGGAACGGGCGGCGGTTTTGTGGAAACGCCCGATAAATTCGACAATGCCCTCAATCATGGTTTGCACGCTTCGCCAATCCACGAAGTTCTGGTCGAACAGAGCATTATGGGCTGGAAAGAATACGAATTGGAATTGCTTAGGGACAACGATGCCAATATTATTATTATTTGTTCGATCGAAAATTTTGATCCCATGGGCGTACATACAGGCGACTCGATTACGGTGGCGCCTGCCATGACTTTGCCCGATACGATCTACCAAGCTATGCGCAACATGGCGATCAAGATGATGAACTCGATTGGTATGTTTGCGGGCGGTTGTAACGTACAATTTGCCCTCAATCCGCAGGACGATAGTTTGATTGCGATTGAAATTAACCCTCGTGTTTCGAGGTCTTCGGCTTTGGCTTCGAAAGCTACAGGGTATCCGATTGCGAAAATTGCAGCAAAATTGGCGATTGGTTATAATCTTGACGAACTCAAAAACCAAATTACCAAAACTACTTCGGCATTTTTCGAACCGACTTTGGACTACGTAATTGTCAAAATGCCGCGTTGGAATTTCGATAAATTCAAAGGGGCTGATCCCTATTTAGGTTTGCAAATGAAATCCGTTGGCGAGGCGATGGGCATTGGGCGCAATTTCCAAGAGGCTTTGCAGAAAGCCTGCCAATCTTTGGAAATAAAACGCAACGGATTGGGCGCAGACGGCAAAGAGCTGACCGATCAACAAGCCATTTTGCACAGTTTGGCACACCCTTCGTGGGATCGGCTTTTCCATATTTATGATGCCTTCAAATTGGGTATCCCGATGAAAACAATCCAAAA
>JAAFHK010000172.1 GCA_013297565.1 Cytophagales bacterium | reverse complement strand
CTAAGTCCTTTTTTGTGCTTTTATCAAATAAGAAAAGGATCGTTAAACGTTTTTTCTGCCCACATTTTTCTGCTGTTTCGTCTTCGGTACAGAGGCATTTTTCGAGTTCTTGAGTAATTTTTTCTGATCGGTCAAAAGATTGACAATCGTGCGTTGATCTTGGGAATCTTCATTGAGTTTTCGGCTAAGAATCGTGTCCATACTACCAAAATCCTTGAAAAAATTGAAGGCATCGACCACCGTAACCATCGTGTCGAGTTGGGCGTAGCGGCTCAAATCGATGCCGTTTGCCTCGTCTTTGAACGAAAATGTTTGCGCTACAGGCACAGGTTCGCTAATTCCTGTACTTTCGATGAGCAAATAATCGAAACGGTTTTCTTTGGCAAGGCGCTCGACCTCAATCATCAAATCCTCGCGCAAGGGACAACAAATGCAACCATTCGACATTTCGACCAATTTTTCTTCCGTTCGGTTCAGCGTATTTTGTTGTTTGACCAGTTGAGCATCTATATTGACCTCACTCATATCATTAACAATAACCGCCACGCGCAAACTTTCTTTGTTGTGCAAAACATGATTGAGCAAACTTGTTTTTCCTGCACCCAAAAACCCGCTTAGAACGGTTACAGGCATTTTTTTTGTTTTTTACCAAAAGAAAATTTCATAAAATAAGATTTTTTTCTATTTAATTGTTTCTAAATACACCTGTTCCAAATCCTGAAAACTCACCAATTCGGTTTTGAACGATTTGACCAAATTGCCCTGTTTCATAATCCCAATGTGCGTCCCAATTTGTTTTGCCCTAAAAATATCGTGCGTTGCCATCAAGGTAGCTACGCCTTTGTCTTTAAGTTTGAGCAAAAGGCTCGAAAATTCATTACTTGCCTGCGGATCAAGCCCCGAAGTGGGTTCGTCGAGCAGTAGCACTTTGGCATCTTTGGCAAGGGCTATCGCAATACCGACTTTCTGGCGCATACCTTTTGAATACGCCCCGACTCGTTTTTGGTGTGCTTCGCTTTGCAAACCTGCCTCGGTGAGGAAACCGACTAACTGATTTTCAGTATATTTTTTGTTTGCCAAACCCGCAAAATATGCCAAATTTTCCAAGCCTGTAAGCATAGGATAGAGCATGAGATTTTCGGGAATGTACGCCAAGTGTTTTTTGGTTTCGAGGTTTTGCGCTGCCACATCAAGTCCCGCCACACTTACACTGCCCGAACTTGGGGCAATAAATCCTAAAAAAAGATTGATAGTGGTCGATTTGCCTGCGCCATTCGCACCCAACAGACAATAAATTTCGCCTGCCTTGATGTCGAGGTTTAGGGCATCGAGTGCCTTAAAATCACCGTACTGTTTTGTCAAATTTTTGGCTTGTAACATCATTTTTAAGTAAAATTGTAAAACACCCTAAAGGGTGTTTATGATTGATTATCAAGGGTTTATAAAATGCCTGTTTTTTCAAAAAATATTAGTTTTGGACATATTCCCATTTTGGTAAATTATCGTAATCCGCCGTTTTTAATTTTTCGTCTTTTAGGAACTTTCCTTTAAAAAACGTTGTCCATTTCTTTTCAAATTCGGCGGTTCGAACTTGAAAATCCAAATACGTTTCGGTATCTGTTTTTGCCAAACGACTCAAAGTATTTTGGAAGAAAATAGCAGGAGAAAACCACTGAAAATTATCTGCAAAATGCCTTTGGGCTTGGGCTTTTTCTTCAAAATCTATTCGGATTTTTCCTACTATTTTTTCGCTATATTCCTTTTCGGCAAAGCGTTCAAGCCATCGAGTACGCCAAGTTTGTTCTTTTTCGTTGGCGGGTTTCAAAAATTGCGGATTTTTGGCATAAAAATTATTTATAATTTCTTCGTGCTTTTTCTCTGCCTCGCTTTCGGCATCGCGCTGTGCCGTCACAAAACCCACCCTCGAAGGAACAGGATAAAGCGTACTGGAAAGCATACTTGCCACACTTGGCACAAGCAAGGTAAAAAACAGCCACACGCCCAATAAAATCATGGCATTCACCGCAGAACTTTTCTCTAACAGATTCACACTGAAGGCTACCAAAAACCAAAACAAGGCATAAAAACCAAGTGCCGCACTCAACTGCAAAAAGGAAAAATTAGTAATCGATACGCCAAAAATGCCCAAACTCATTGCCAATAGAATGATCGACAAGAGCAATAAAAACACATAACGAAAAGTAAGTTTTTGGAAAAGCCAAGTTCGAACAGATAAAGGCATCGAGAGCAAAAGACGTAAAATACCTTGTTCGCGCTCCGCCGAAAGCAGGTTGTAAGTAAAAGCAATGATGAGTAAAGGAAAAATAAACGTAAGCACAAACGCCAAATCGAACTGCCCAATCGCTGTGCTAAAGGGGTTTTCGAAATGATCGTTATCAGAACCCGCATTGGTATTGCCTACGGCAACTTTCGAGTAAAATGGAAAAATATCACTTTGCCCTGTGCTTACGACCGCAAGTGGCGCAGGCTGTAGTACCACATACCAACCCGCCCCCCGAAAAGTCCCCATAGGCAGTGGGTTTGCGGGGTCTTTGTACCAGCTTTTTTCAGGTTCGCGCCAGCCTTTTTCAATGCTATCTAAAAGTAATTTCTTTTCTTGGTAAAATTTTTCGGCTTTCGTCTGTACTTCGGCTATCGTAGTCTTTTGTTTTTCGACTCTTTGCGTGCCGTAATACGTACCAAACAACAAAAAAATAAACAATAAACCCGTAAGCACCCATGCAAACGGATTGCGAAAAAGCATTTTGAGTTCGAAGGAAATTAGCATAAAAATTATTGGTTTTTTTTGTAATATAGGCTTTAGCCTGTGATGTAATTCTTGCTAATCACGATAAGCCCTACAACACTCAATCCCCACCAAACCAACAAAAACCCAATACTCAACCAAGCCTTTTCCAGCGTAGTGGCAAGCGAAATAGGTTGATAGGAAAAATCAACTGTTTTTTTGAAAAAATCTTTGTCCGCAGGTTTGTATTCCCAATCCCCATATTTCGCATGGTCTTTGAGGTCGTAGTTTAGGTTGCGCACCAAGGCAATCCGATAATTTTCGGCTTGTTGTGCAAAATCGTAATGGCTAAGCAAATCCGTCTTTGAGAGTTGCATTGAGAGCATTTTGACCAAAATCGTAGGCGAAAAAAAGGCACTGGCACTATAGGCGTTGAGTTGATCCATATAAATATCGTTTAGTTTTTTCATGGCTTTGGCATAAACTACCGTTTCGTGTTCCTCGCCCGTTTGCATAATCAAACCACTATAATTGAAAGGCAATTTGTGAATACTATCCACTTTATTGGCTTTCAATACACTATCTTCAAATATTTTTGATCTTTCCGAAAATGGATTATGCCCATCAATTCCTTTTTCCAATGCTTCTTTGATTTGGGTTTGATATGCTATTGCCGAAGGCGTAGGGTACAAATTTTTTGACACATTGGCGAGTAGTTTAGGCACTAAAAAGGTAGAAATTACCCAAAAACCCAAAAGCGTTAATAATGCCACATTGCCATTTTTTGCCCAAGCCGAAACCGTCATCGAAACCTGCACAAATACTGCATAATACACCGCCAATAAGCCACAAAGCAAAACATACCGCAAAATATCATCAGTTTGACAATCCGAAAAAAGTAGAAAAATCAAACCCAAACTCCACACAGGCAGTAAGATCAAAGCCAGAAGCCCCACCAAACCCAAGACTTTCCCCCAAGCCAATGTCTGTATAGGTATGCCTTGGCTCAAAAGCAAACGCAAGGTGTCCCGTTCTTTTTCGATTGTAAAAGCCTGAAAAGCCAATAAAATAATTAGTAAGGGGAATAAATACGTAAAAACAAATGCAGGCGTAAGTTCAGCGAAGCGTGCCAAATCGTTTTGATCGGCAATTTGTTTGTACTGCGCCGTATTTTGGCGGTGCGCTTCCAAAAACACCGAAATTCCTAAATATTTGTCCAGACCGTTATCAATCAAAGCCAACGTAGGCACAGGTTTGAAGGCAAACGTCCCGAAATGTGCCGCCGAGTGCGGATTTTTCATGGGCTGATTTTCCCATTGCTGTCGGGCGGTTCCTTGTGCAGTTTTAAATTCTTCGGCTGTTTTTTGGTAATAATTCCAACTCACCAACATCGAAAATAATAATAAACCTACTAAAAACCCTGAAATTAGCCGAAAACGGCTGTCGCGCAGAGCTTCAGTAAATTCTTTTTGGGCAATATGAACCACTAAATTTATCATGTGAAATATTTTTTATAGATTATGATTACATTTTTTACAATCCCGAATATTCAAAATGTGTCCTACTACAAGCCCCAGACTTGCCGCATAATTGAAGTAGTGCATAAACTCAAAATCCTCCTCGAAAATAATCGAAAGCAAAAGAAAACCCAAACAAATCCATAGAGAAAGCACAATAATAAGGTTTTGACTGTACTTGGTAGCTTCTAAGACAGCATACAAACTGATCCCAAAAAAGAGATAAGCCGCCATGGGCAACCATTCGACATTGACCAAGATAGCTGATAAAAACGGCGTAACAGCACAATGCACCATACAAAGTGAAGCACTCGTTAGCCCAAGAAAATCAAAACGATATGGTTTCATACGCTATGTTTTAAATTTTGTACTTGCAATTAAGTTGCAAATATAATATTTTGATTTTCATTTGCAACAATGTTGCATAAATAAAAAATTAGATAAAAAAATAACCAATCAGAAAAAACGAATTGGTTATTTTTTGATTCAATCAACGAAAATTATTGACCAGCACTACGCAAATTTCTACGAAAATATTTTACAATTTTTTGGCTGTCAAGGCAAATACGCCGCCGTTGTGCATAGTCGAAATATCTATTTTACTATTTGTAAAAGTTCCTACACGCTTTCCCGCTTCCAAGACATTCGCCGCCCCACTTCCTGCGTCCGACAGGGTAAATTCTTTTTGTACTTCGGTTGTGTTGCCACGCACTACGGATTTGACGTAAAGGCTAATTTTGGAATCCGCTTTTTTCTCAACCGTAACTACAGCCGTTCCGCCAACCAGAGCCATAAACTGGGGAGTAATTTCTGTTCCCGCCAAATTCAGGTATTCCAAACCGTACTGCCCTGCCATATTTTGGGCAAAATCAGGGGCGGTTTCCGAACTTTTACAAGCCCCCAAAGCGAATAAAAGAAGCAAAAATAGGCTTCCTTTTTTGATAAGAAATTTTTTCATGTTTTGATAAAAAAGTGGTTTTTATTACAAATAATACAAATGTAAATAGGATTTGATTGAAAAATTAAAAAGATAGCAGAAAAGCCTCAAAAATATTATAAAAAACAAAATATAAAACTTTTTAAAATGGTGTAAATATTTAGCTCATTTTATTCCTATTTTACTTAAAAAATGTTTATAAAATTTGCCAAATATAGCTATTTTCACCTTTAAAGTCCAAATATTAGGGTTACAGTATTTTTATAATAGCTAAAAAAACAATGTAATATTTTTTTATTTATCAAATATATTGTCTTATATTGCGCTCTATTAACGCACATCATTTGTTATCTTTACATTTTAAACTTATTTTTTATGATGAATTTTTTACTCACCCAAACACTAAAAGTTTTTGTTTTATGCTTATTTCTTGTTTCTGTATCGATGTCTGCGTTTGCACAAGACTAGATGAAATCTACAGAACGCAACCAAAAACCCAATTTCTACCAAATTCAACAAGATTTTGAAAACCACTGGAAAGACCGCACTATCGAAAAAGGCAAAGGATACAAGCAATTTAAAAGATGGGAATGGTATTGGGAACAACGCACAGCTCCCAATGGCGATTTTCCTGAACAAGGGGCAAATTTTAGGGCTGTAAAAGCCTACGAATTGGCTCAAGAAAAAAACAAATCGGGACGTGCCGAAGCCACTACAGCCAACTGGTCGTTTATGGGACCGACTTCCTCAACAGGTGGTTATGAAGGCGTAGGACGTTTGAACGGAATCGCTTTTCACCCAAGCAACTCAAGCACGTATTTCGTAGCCAGTCCTGGCGGTGGTGTTTGGAAAACAACTACTGACGGGGCTTCTTGGACTTGTTTGACTGATGCCTTGCCTGCCGTTGGTGCGACAAGCATAGCTATAGATTACAACAATCCAAGCACCATGTACCT
This sequence comes from Cytophagales bacterium, assembly GCA_013297565.1. Classification (GTDB taxonomy): domain Bacteria; phylum Bacteroidota; class Bacteroidia; order Cytophagales; family Thermoflexibacteraceae; genus JAAFHK01. The sequence goes on along the minus strand of JAAFHK010000172.1, from coordinate 2,490 downwards.
TGCTACAGGTGATGGTTACGGAAACTTCGATACCAATAGCATTGGTGTTTTGAAAACTACAGATGGCGGAGCAACTTGGAATACCACAGGTTTGAACTGGTCGCTTTCCGATCAAAGAGTCATTGGGGCGATGATCATTCACCCAACGAATCCTCAAATTTTATTTGCCGCTACCTCTACAGGTATCCAAAGAACTACGGACGGCGGAGCAACTTGGTCGCAAATGACAACTTTCCACACTCAAGATATTAAATTCAAGCCTAACGATCCAACCGTCATGTATTCCACTTCTTACGGTGGAACTACAGCAAATATCTACCGTTCGGCAGATTTGGGTGCGACTTGGACAAAAATTACAAATTTTACCACTTTTAACCGCATCAATTTGGCAGTAACGCCTGCTAATGCGGAATTGGTAGGGGCGGCGTGTAGCAAAGCCAGTGATAATGGTTTTGGTGGCTATTATACTTCTACGAATGGAGGAACTTCTTTTGCCTTGAAATTTAGTTCCAAAAATCTTTTCGGTTGGTCTGCGACAGGTAACGACACAGGCGGACAAGGCTGGTACGATTTATCAGTTGCCATTTCGCCATCGAATGCAAATATGGCATTTATTGGTGGCGTAAATACTTGGAAAACTACAGACGGTGGGACAACTTGGAACTTAAACACTGCTTGGACAAGCGGCTCGACTTATAATCCCAGTAATGTGGCTGTGGTTCATGCTGATAAGCATTTCCACGCTTTTCACCCTTCGACTGGAGCTTTGTTCGAATGTAATGACGGAGGTTTGTACCGCACGACCAATTCGGGTACTTCTTGGACAGATTTGACCAATGGCATGGGTATTACCATGTTCTACCGTTTGTCGAATGCTCAAACAGAAGCCAATACCATTTTGGCTGGCGCGCAAGATAACGGCACTAAAAAACGCGGAAGTACAGGCACTTGGGCAATGGCAACAGGTGGAGATGGCATGGAAGCTATTATAGATTTTTCGAACCCTTCTTATATGTACGCTTCGTATGCCAACGGGACTATCTACCGTTCGACCAATGGTTTTGGCACACAAAATTATACGACCATTTCGGCAAATATACCTGGCGGTCAGCCAACAGGCGCTTGGGTTACGCCTTACGTGATGGATCCTTCGAATGCCGCTACTTTGTATGCGGGGTATAAAGATGTATATAAAACCACGAACAGAGGAACGGCTTGGACTAAAATTTCTACCAATTTGAGTACCACAAACCTCATTTCTTTGGCAGTTGCTCCTTCAGCCGCCAATACCATTTATGCCGCTTCTTATACCAATATGTATGCTACTACCAACGGTTCGACTTGGACGAATATTTCAGTTGATTTGCCTTTTTCGGTAGCAAAAATGTCCTATATTGCCGTTCACCCAACCAATAGCCAAATTGTGTATGTTACATTTTCGGGCTATAGTTCAGGTAATAAAGTTTTCAAATCCACCAACGGCGGTTCGACTTGGACGAATATTTCAGGCACTTTGCCAAACCTTCCCGCTAACTGCGTTACTTTGGACAAAAATGGCAACGAAGCACTTTATGTAGGTATGGACGCTGGAGTTTATTATCGTGATGCGACCATGACCGATTGGGTTTTGTTCAATCAAAGTTTGCCAAATACACAAGTCATGGAATTGGAAATCCAATACGCTACCAACAAATTGCGTGCGGCTACTTACGGTCGAGGGATTTGGCAATCAGATATTTATAGCAATGGCGTACCCGCCCCAACTATTACCTCATTTAACCCAACAAGCGGCGTAGTAGGTACTGCGGTTACTATCACAGGTACAAACTTTACAGGAACAACAGCAGTACGTTTTAATGGTACGAATGCTACTTTTACCGTAAATTCGGCAAGTTCGATTTCGGTTACAGTTCCAACAGGTGCAACAACAGGCACTATTTCGGTCTTAACGCCAAACGGAACAGCCACAAGTGCTGCAAGTTTTACCGTAACTACGGCTTCAGTCACCTATTGTGCCTCTAATGCAACCAATTCGGCAGATTCCCGCATTAACAACGTAACATTTGCAGGAATTAATAATTCTTCGGCATCGGGTTGTGCTACTTATACCAACTTTACCAACATTGCTGGTAGTGCTGTCAAAGGGCAAACCTACGCAGCCAGCGTAACTTTGGGAACTTGTGGTGGAAACTACGGTAAGTATGGCAAAGTATTCATTGATTGGAACAAAGACGGAGATTTCACAGACGCAGGCGAAACGGTAGCGACTTCGGCTTCTATTACCGCCACTGCCGCTTTCACTGCCAATATAACTATTCCAAGCACAGCCATCACAGGTACAACTCGTATGCGTGTAGTAGCTGTGGAAACTTCCTCCGCCGCCAATGTGGTTTCTTGCGGAACTTATACCTACGGTGAAACAGAGGATTATACCCTGAATATTAGCCCAGTTGTTCCAGTTGCGGGTATAGAAAACCAAGAAACAGGTCG
>JAAFHK010000171.1 GCA_013297565.1 Cytophagales bacterium | reverse complement strand
TTTGTGGCTTTTGGTTTCTTTTCTTGTAAGTTTTTCCATGTTTTTTGACCAGAAACATACCAATTTTGTTCTATTCCTTTTGTCCTAATTTTGTGCCAACCTTCTTTTTTAGCCCAAAAAAACCCTTCCCAAAGGTACGACTCAAGCGGACTTTGACTTAAATAGACTTTTTCACCCTCGATCTCGACCGTTTCGACACTATCTGCCCAAAACTGTATTTCTTGCCGTTCGCCAACTTTCGGGATAAAACTTTGTACAATTACGCTATTTTCAACTTTTTCTCTGTACAAATTTTTCAAAAGCAAAGACCAATATTGCTCAAAATATAGGCTGTTTCCTTCTTGTATCCATTGCTGCGAATTTTTTAAAAGTGTAATCCCAATTTTGCCTTTTCCATAGCGTTTTTGGCTGACCAAAGCCTGTTCGAAACCGTCCGTAAGTAATATTTTTTCTAAAAAATTCGCTTTGATCGAATACGGAAAAGCCTCAATATCAGTCATTTGTGCAAAAGTTTGGTTTTCGCCCTGTGCTACGGGTTTTACGGTTCTATATACCAAATCCACCTCTTTTGCGAACTCGAAACGCAGAAAATCGGGAATTTTTGCCTGCGTCAAATCCCGATCATCGGGCATCAAAAGTACGGACAAACCCTTTCGAAGGGCATTTTCTACGTTTTTTCGTTCGTTTGCTGAAAAAGCATTGGCGGCTTCCCAATCCAAAACCAATAAATCTTGTTTTTCCAAAAACTCTGAACTCAAAACTGGAGTGCTTTCTTGTGTATTAATTGATTCTGTTCGGCGTTTTTCCTTGCTTATTTGCGTAATTAGGGCGATCTGATTGCCTTTTTGTGCCAACCAATCCTTGAGAAAACGCAGTTCGGGATCGGGTGCGCTTTGCCAAAAAATGATCTTTGCGGGTGTAATATTTTGGACTTCGAAGGGAATTTTTTCAGTTTCTAAAACCAAATTTTTTGGATTTTGGATTGATAAAGTAGCCACAAAACAGCCTTTTTCTTTTGGAAACATTTTTAACCGAAAAGGAAAAAGTCCAATTTTGGTAAAACTTGCTGAGTCGATTTTTTCGCCATTTTGTTCCAAATAAATTTGGGTAGGTTTCGAATCTGTTTTTTCATATTTCCCAAAAACAATTAGTGTATCTCCAAGGGAGATTTGCTTTTTCCAAAAAATGGATTTTATACCTTGCGTTTTTTCAATAATTTCAGCATTCTTCTTCGTTTCAGGCAAATTTTCGAGGTCTTTTTGCGGCTTGAGCAAAATCAAGAGCAAACTTCCCAAACCAACGAAAAGTAAAACTGAACGGATCAAAAAACGGCGTTTTGTGCTTTTTTTACGCCATTCGAGCCAAACGGAAAAGAGAAAAATGAAAGAAATGGCAAATAATGGCATGAGATTTTATAGTTCTTAAACAGTGCAAATAAAAGCCAAAAAAGGGAAATATTTGCAAAATGAAGAAAAATTTGATTTATTTGGTTTTCCTACTTTGCTATTTTCGCAAAACTATACTAAAAACCTTTACACTTTAAGGATTTTGTAAATTTATAAAGTATTGATTTTCAACCTTGTAAGGTCTTTAAGACCTTACAAGGTTATACAGTTTTTGGTATAAAAGAGCTTTTTTGATAAATAAATGGTATTTTTACGAATTGATCCAATTTTAAAAAACCTCATGAAATACCGCCGAAAATCCGAAAAATGCTTGAATTGCGAAGCAGAACTTCGGTCTGATTTTGAGTTTTGTCCCAAATGCGGACAAGAAAATACGAATAATTATGTAAGCGTTCGAGAACTTTTCAATGATTTGATTGGGAATTATTTGAGTTTTGATTCGCGCTTCGGACGGAGTATTTTGCCTTTTTTGTTCCTGCCTGCCAAACTGCCTACGGCTTTTATAGAGGGCGAACGTATGAGATATTTGCCTCCTGTGCGTTTGTATCTCATTGTGAGTGTGGTTTATTTTTTTGTTTTCAACCAGACTTTCTTAAAAATTGAACTTCAGAGTAGCAAACTGAAGCAAGCCATTGCCATGGCAAACGACACGACCACAAAAGAAAACATCACAGAAGAAGTTTTAAAAGAAATTGAAAAAGACTCACTTGAAATAGCCAAGACGATTGCCGAAAACCCAGCATTGAACAATATAGCCTTTATTTCGAGCATGGCAAATGTGCGAAATTTGAAAAGAAACGGACTGGTAGAATCAGAACAAAAAGATACTCTATCAGAAAAAAACGACAGTCTTCGAACTGAAAAAAAAATCAGAAGCAAAGGAAAAATTAGTTTGGGTAATTTGGGGAGCTGGGACATGGGCAATTTTCAAAAGTGGGCTACTGATCCCAATATGAGTCCAGAAGCCTTGCTTGATTCGATGGGATTGGACAAAAGAAATGAAATGTATTATAAAATAGCAGAACAGATTTTAAAAGTGGGGCGAAACGATATGAGTATTTTTGTCCAAAATGTGGTGGGAAATATTTCTTTGATGATGTTGATTTTGCTTCCTGTTTTTGCTTTTTATCTCAAAATATTGTATCTTTTTGCTAAAAAATTGTATATAGGTCATTTAATTCTGATGCTATACTTCCAAAGTTTTATTTATTTTGTCGGAATAGTCGATTTGTTATTGATTTATGCTCTGGAAATTGAGGCTGAAACTGTTTTGCTGTTCAATCTGGTTTGGTTTTTTGCCTATATATTTTTCATGTTCAAAGGCGTGTACGAACAAAGTTATGTCCTGACTTTTTTCAAAATTCTCGTTTTTTCTTGTTTTTATTCACTTTCCTTGCTGTTTTTTCTATTGGCGGAAATGCTTTTCTCTTTTTTGTTTTTTTAAAAAAAATTAAAATGCGCTGTATTTTTGGAATCAGATAAAAAAATTAATAGGTTTGCGTTTTTTTTATGAAAACAAAACATTTTGTTTTTATTTAACGTCTTAAATTACATAAACTCATGTGGTTTTCTACAAACAATAACTATGAAAACAATCTACATCATACGGCACGGAGAAACGGAGTATAACAAACGCGGTCTTGTACAAGGTAGCGGAATAGACTCCAACCTGAACGAAACAGGATTACAACAGGCGCGCGCCTTTTATGAAACCTACAAAAATACAGGTTTTGATAAGATTTACACTTCCAAACTCAAACGCACGCATCAAAGCGTGAGGCAATTTGTCCAAGAAGGCATAAATTGGGAAGCCTTTGAAGGGCTTAATGAAATTTGTTGGGGAAACAAAGAAGGAAAAGCCTTGCTAACCGACAGCGATAATATTCAGTACAATAATATGCTTGCGGCATGGCGAAGGGGCGAACTTCACGAAAAGACACGCGGCGGCGAAAGCCCCTTAGAAGTCCAAGAAAGGCAATTAAAAGTTCTTCAACACATTATGAGCCAAACGCAGGAAAAGAAAATCCTGATTTGTATGCATGGTCGAGCCATGCGGATTTTTTTATGCCTGCTCTTGCAATACCCGCTTTCCGATATGGATCGCTTCCAACATTCAAACCTCTGCCTTTATGCCCTCCAATACGAAGACGAAGAATTTAAACTTGTCATAGAAAATAGCACCACTCATCTCGAAAATTTATTAGCCTACGAAGAACAAGTCATGTGTGCCGTAGCGGGCTAAATATTTTTTTGCAAAATAAAAAATAAATACCTACTTTTGCACCCTAAATTACAAAGGACTATTTAAAACACATGGCAGCAAAAGATAAAACCAAAGAGCAAACCGAGAGTTTGGACATTTTGGAAAGTGCAGAGGCACTACAGGAAAAAATTGGACGTACCGAAAGTTTCGCACGCGACAACCAAAACCTTATTTTGGGAGTAGTTGGCGGTATTTTGGCAATCGTTGGTGTAGTATTTTTGTGGAATTGGTATAGTGAAAGCAATGAAAAAGAGGCACAAGCCGAACTTTTTCCCGCTATTTTTTACGTAGAAAAAGATTCGCTTACTAAAGCCCTTAGCGGTGATGGTGGCACAACTACGCTGGGTTTGCTCCAGATCATTGACCAATACGGTAGCACAAATTCAGGCAATACTGCCAAATTTTATGCAGGATTAGCTTTTTTGAAACAAGGAAATTTTGACGAAGCGATCAAGCACTTGAAAGATTTTAGTTCAAGCGATTATTTGATACAAGGACGTGCCTACAGCCTTTTGGGTGATGCTTATATGGAAAAAGAAGCATTGGGCGATGCTATTACGTATTACCGTAAAGCGGCGGATTACAAACCCAATGAGTTTTTTAGCCCAACCTATCTTTCAAAATTGGCTTTAGCCCAAGAACTGAACAAAGATTTGGAAGGAGCTATCAAAAGCTACAAAGAAATTGTAGAAAAATACGACAAATCAAGCGAGGTGTCCGTAGCCGAAAAAATGATTGCGAAACTCGAAGCCCAATCAGGCAAATAAAAATACTTAAAATCCGATTGAAAAATCGGATTTTTTTTTGCACAATTGATATAGAAATTGTAACATAGGCTTTAGCCTGTGAATGTATTGATTTTCAATAAATTACGAAGTAATCACAGGCTAAAGCCTATGTTACAATCAAAAACCAATGAAAACATGACTTTAGCAGAAAGTATTAGGCGTTCGGGGGCGGTGGTTATCCTTTTTTGGGTGGTGTATGGCTTCGAACGCTATGCGGCAGTCGATTTGAATGACTATGTAGGTTTGTTGCCACGCAGTTTTTCGGGTTTGGCGGGGATTCTTTTTTCGCCCTTTTTGCATGGCGATCTGCTCCATTTACTTTCCAACTCGCTTCCTTTTATTCTTTTAGGCGGCGGAGTTCTGTTTTTTTACCCCAAAATAGCGCATCGGGCAGTTCTAAAAATTTATTTGCTCACAGGTTTGGGTGTATGGTTTTTGGCGCGTCCTTCGGTGCATATCGGGGCAAGCGGCTTGGTGTATGGTTTTGGTTCTTTCTTGTTTTTTAGTGGTATTTTTCGCAAAGATATTCGTTCTTTGAGTATTGCGGTGGCTGTTGCGGTGCTGTACGGTGGCATGGTCGAGGGTTTGTTTCCTATCAACAAAGGCGTTTCTTGGGAATCGCATTTGATCGGGGCTGTCATTGGCATGATCACCGCTTTTTATCACAAAAACGAACTGCCTGAAGCACTTGTACCAAACAGAATTTTGGAAGAAAATACGGAAATAGCTGAAAATCAAGGCTTTAGAAATATAGAAAATGCCCATTTGAAATATTACTTTAAACCCAAAACACCCAATAAATGTTCAAGGAAGAAGAAATAAAAACTTTTTATCCAAAAACGAGAGGCGAATGGCGGGAGTGGTTAGCCCTAAACCATGCCAGCGCAAAATCTGTTTGGCTGGTTTATTATAAAGTGGGTTCAGGTTTTCCAAGTATCAAATACGCCGAAGCGCTTGATGAAGCTCTGTGTTTTGGCTGGATCGATAGTACAGCCAAAACGATTGATAATCAAAGTTATAGGCAATTTTTTAGCCAACGAAAGCCCAAAAGCGTTTGGTCAAAAGTGAATAAAGCGAAAGTCGAAAAACTGATCGAGGCAGGTTTGATGACCGAAGCGGGATTGGCGAGGATTGAGATAGCGAAAAAAAACGGCTCTTGGAATATCTTGGACGAGGCTGAAGCCTTGATAGTTCCGCCTGATCTCCAAATGGAATTTAATAAATTCCCTGAAGCCGAAGCCTATTTTCAGACTTTGAGCAGAACCAATAAGCGAAATATTTTGCAGTGGTTGGTATTGGCAAAAAAAGAAGAAACCAGAAAAAAAAGGATTGAGGAAATTGTAAATTTGGCGAGAGAAAAGAAGAAACCCAAACAATTTTGAGCCGTTTTCAGTCCGCCTGTGGCTGTGAAAGTGGTAGCCAAATATGAAAAGTTGTCCCTTCCCCCACCTCTGTTTCTATAGTAATGCTTCCCAAATGCTTTTCGATAATCCCAATACTAATCGAAAGCCCCAAACCTGTTCCCTTACCAACTTCCTTAGTGGTAAAAAAAGGTTCAAAAATGCGTGTTTTGACTTCTTCCGGCATACCCGTTCCTGTATCACTTATGGATATAATTATGCCTTCGTTTTCGGTTCGGGTGCGAATGATGATTTTGCCTTCTTCATGAATCGACTGAATCGCATTGACCAAAATATTCATCAAGATTTGCCCTACCCGACACTCCACTTCGGGAAGTTCAGGGTCATAATCTGTAACTATTTCGATGCGGTTTTTGACTTGATTGTTCAAAATAACAAGCGTAGCTTTGATATTATCGTGAATATTGATCTTTTTGGTCGAATTTTCATCAAGCCTCGAGAAGGTTTTTAAGCCTTTGACAATCTCGACCGTTCTGTTCGCCCCCATTTCCATATCCCGCACAATCCCAAAAATATCATCTTTGAGTTCGGCAAAAATCAAGTCTTTTTTGAGCTTTTGGAGGTACATCAGTAATTGGGTGTCGGTCGGATTCTGTTCCAGTTTTTCATAATAATCAATCACTTCCCACACCCCTTCGAGCGCCTCACTAAGGGTTTGGATACCTGCATAGACAAAGTTGATCGGGTTGTTAATTTCGTGGGCAATTCCTGCAGTCAGCACTCCCAAACTTGCCATTTTTTCCGATTGTAACAGTTGGGCATGAGTTTGCTTAAGTTCGATCATGGTTTTTTCCACTTGCGCATTCGTTTTTCGCAATTTATCATTGATTTTTTTCTTATTTTGGTACATTCGGTACAGCCAAACGGTAGCCGTGATTGAGCCAAACAAGGCAATGAGAATAGCAATATTAGTCCAACGTCTGGTTTTTAATTCTGCCTCTTGGAGTTCATTTTGGTATTTTAGGGCTTGGTTTTCGCTTTCGTGTTGTGCCTGATCGTATTCGGCTTGTATGCGGAGAAGTTGCTCCGTTCCTTCCAAACGGCTAATCGAATCTTTCAAAATAGCCGCCTTATTTTTCCAAATAAAGGCATTTCGCAAATCGCCTTTGGCAAAAGCAATATCGGCTCGACCGTCAAATACATTATAATCAACAAATAAAATATTTCGCAAATTGCGTTCAGAGGTATAAGTCCGTTTATTGGCAAACATAAGCGAGGCGCTATCGTACGCCCGACTCGCCAAATCGTAGTTTTTGAGTTCCTTGTGGCATTTTCCTATGTAGAGAAGCGTATAAATCACATTGTCATATTCATGGTATTTCTTGCAAAAGTACAAATCCGTATATAAATAAGTCAATGCTTCGGCATAGCGCCCCGTTTCCCAATAAATATCACCTATATTGCCAGTCGTAATGCCAAACCACAAACTATCTCCCTGATGCTTGGCTTCTGCAAGCGCTTTTTCAAAAAAACTCCTTGCCTTGTCATATATTCTTTGGCGGCGATACGCCAAGCCTGTATTGCTGTAAAGCCGTACCAAATCCCGACTCCGAATCATCGAATCTTCGTAAATTTTAATAGACTTTTCCCAAAAAAAGATCGCTTTTTGGTGATTATTGACCCGATAATGCGACATTCCTGTTCTGCTAAAAACGTCCGCAATGATTTTTCTACCAAGATTAAACGAATCCGCCAACTGCGCCGCCTTGAGTTTGTAGTGAATTCCCTCCGCAAATTTATTCTGCCGATCATACACATCTTCGGCTAAGGGCAATAATGCCTGAATCATTTTTTCAGGGCAATTCTTTTGTCGGGCTTCTTCGTAGGCTTCCAAACACAACTTTTCAGCCTTCCCATACTGCTTATAATTGGCATGAGCCAAAAGTGAAACCATTTTTATGCGTTGCTGAATGGCTTCGCAAGGATATTCCTTTTCCAACATTTGATAGGCTTTCTCAAAGTATGAAAGGGCTTTTTCCAAATTATTATTGTTATAACCATGCGCCAATGCCAAAAAATAATATAAATCAGCCCGATTCAATAAGGTTTCTTTATCAAAACATTTATCAAACATGAGCTGTGCATAGTCAATAATTTGTTCTTTAGTCCCATGAATTTCCACATAAACAAAAGCCTCCGAAAGCGGCTCAACCCGTTTTTTTTCCTTTCTTTGCTTAAAAACTTTCGTTACACTATCCGTAAAAGCCTGCATATCAGCTATTTGTGCTTGGCAGACAGACAGCGAGCAAAATAAAAAAAACAGGATACCATACTTAGTCATACGTTTCAAGGATTGACAGATAGGAAATAAAGTTTTAAAAAAATTATTTCCTATCCATGATTTTTATTCTATAGATGGAGGCTGGTGGGCTTCGTGCGTACCAAAATCTTTGTGCGGAACACTCCCCATGTCTATTTGCCAAGTGCAATACTCAAGCCAATCTTTGAGGCTAAAATAGGTTTTTTCCCACATTACGCCATTTTTTTGAATACTTTGAATAAATTTATTTTCCAATTTTGTATTTCGAACATCGAACACAACCGATTGATTTTCAGGTAGTTGGAAAGAAATTTTTTCAAAAACAGGATTTCCCCAAACAAAGACACCTTCTAAAGTATTCAAAGGATAGAAGCCCAACATTCGCCAAACTGCCGCGCCGCCACTTAGCGAATCGATACTCATTTTGGCTATGCTCTCCTGTGTTTTCCAATGCTCGCCCGTTGCCGAATAAAGATAAGCAAAATACTGCGTTTGAAACTTCAAATCCTTATTTTTTTCAAAATAGGTATCTAAAAATACACTTAGTTTTTCTTTTCCGCCTATTTTTCCTATATACCCTTGCAAATTGTGCATCATACCAAATG
>JAAFHK010000170.1 GCA_013297565.1 Cytophagales bacterium | reverse complement strand
GGATTGTTTAAAAAAATGCGTAAGTCCTACATATATTTTTTTATTCTTGATGAGCAAATTTATAGCATTTTTTTACTATATAAATATTAGCAATCCCAATTTTTCAAACCCATAGAATTTCTGAATCAAAAAATAAATGTCCGTATTATTGATAGATTTGCACCCAAAAAATCTATGTTTTATGGTACGCTATTATTTATTATTGCATTTTGTGATTTTGATTTGGGGTTTTACGTCCATTTTGGGCAAAGCCATGAGCATTCCTGCGGTCGAATTGGTATTTTACCGAACTTTCATTGCCATTATTGTCTTGGCGGGAGTGGTTTGGTGGCGAAAAGAAAAAATTGCCATTGACAGAACAGCCATGTTGAGCATGGTTTTGGTTGGCATGATGGTTGGGGCGCATTGGATTTTGTTTTTTGCTTCTGCCCAAATATCTACCGTTTCGGTTTGTTTGGCGGGCATCTCGACCTCTACGCTTTGGACTTCTATTCTCGAACCGCTTTTTATGCGCCGCAGGGTTCGGTTTTTTGAAATATTTTTGGGAATGTTGATTATTTTAGGACTTTATTTGATATTTCTTTTCGAATTTAATCACGTTTGGGGATTGGTTTTAAGTATCCTTTCGGCTTTACTTGCCTCTATTTTTACTATTCTCAATGTCCGTTTGGTGCGTCATCACCCGCCCTATACCATTTCTTTTTTCCAAATGATTGGGGCTTTTATTTTTACGGTGCTGTTTTTGCCTATTTATGCGCCTACTTTAGCCCAAAACCAAACGCTTCAGCTTGTTCCTACGGCTCAAGACTGGGTTTTATTGATTATTTTGGCAACCGTTTGTACGGTTTATGCCTATTCGATAGCCGTCAGTTTAATGAAGCGCATTACGCCCTTCGCCATGAATTTGTCGGTCAATATGGAGCCTATTTATGGTATTTTGATGGCGGCGCTTATTTACAACGAACATGAACAGATGACAAGCGGATTCTATGCAGGAACGGCAATTATTTTGGTTTCAGTGCTGATTTATCCACTTTTACAACATTGGGAAAATCGTAAATAAATTCCTAAAAGTTCCAAACTTTTGGAACTTTTATAAACGAAAACGCCTAAAATTTTCATTTTAGGCGTTTTCGTTTAGACTATTTCCGTAATTTTTTCTTTGAATTTGATCCCAAAAGATTGCAATTCTGCCAAAATAGGTTCGTAAATTTCAGGATCAACAGGAAGCTGTACGCCTTTTGATTTGATGCGGTCTTGCAAAATCAATTTTGCCCCAATGCCCAGCGGAAGCCCAACGGTTTGTGCCATTGCCGTATCTATGGTACTTTTTCCTTCCAAAACCATTGAGGATTCGAGGCGGTATTTTTTACCTTTCAGTTCGTACTCGAATTGGTGCAGCATGACCACCATGTCCTTGTCATTTTCGCCCAATTTCCATTTTTCTTCCAAAAGTTTTTGCAAAATTTGAGCAGGCGTGGCGTGCGGCATACCAATCGGGATATTTTTGAAAACGCCTAACCATTGCAATTTGTGCATCATATCGGCATTTGCCGAAACGCCTAAGAAATTGGCTAATTTTTCCTCCAAACTCCAAGTTGGGTGAAAAGGCAAATAAGAATTAAGGAATTGGCGAAAAGTAAGTTGTTCCGAGTTTTCCATTTTATAGGTATCGTCCGTCATGCCCAATTGGACAAAAATGTTCCAACTATCACAAAAACCCGCCCTTCGCAAAGTCCCACGTATCAAAGTAGAAATATTTTGCAAACCATACACCTCTTTATATTGTAAAGAATCTCGATTGGGATAGCCTTCAAATTCGCCGTATTGATCCACATGGAAATGCTCCAAAGTGCTAAAAAGACGATGATAAGGCACATATTTATATAACCCATTTTGTAGATATTTGGCTGTTCCTTGTCCCGCCACGACCACGTTTCGAGGATTCCAAGTAAATTTATAATTCCAAGGATTATTGTCAGATTCGGGGGCTATCAAACCTCCAGTATAAGACAAAAAGGAAATAATATTAGCACCTTCGGCTTTGAGCTTTTCGATAATCTGCATAGCCGACAAATGATCAATACCAGGATCAAGTCCTAACTCATTCATAATCAAAACATTACTGGCTCTTGCTTGGGCATCGAGGGCTTTGATTTCGGGCGAAACGTAGGAAGCCGTCAAAAAAGATTTGCCAAAACGAACCGCCGACTGTGCCGCCAAGTAGTGCAAAGCAGGAGGCAAAAGAGAAATTACCAAATCAGACTGGCTGACCCACTGGTCGCAAACGGCTGTTTCGTGGGCATCAAAGCGAATCGCCCTGCCGTTTGGGTGATTATCTATTTTTTCCTTAGCTATATTTTCATCAAAATCACCCACCACAACCGCCCAATTTTGGGCTTGTGCGTTGTTCAAAAGGTAACGGATTAGGCTGTAAGATGAGCGCCCTGCTCCCAAGACAAGAATTTGTTTCATAAAATAAAATTTTGATCGGCTATACTTTGCAAAGTAAATCGTATTTTTTTGAAGTATAAAATCTTTTTCCTAAAATTTCTCTTACTTTGCGGACTTATTTTTGAAGCGAAAATTCCTTAAAACAATAATATAATCAAATTCTATGGAACTCATCTTGCACCGCTTCAGTATGGAACTGAAGCACACTTTTACCATTGCTCACGATTCGCGCAGTACGCAAAATACCCTGATCGTAGAACTCAAGGACGGCAACCTAAGCGGTTACGGCGAAGCCACCGAAAATCCATATTATGGCGTTACGTTTGAAAATATGGAAGCAAGCCTTGCTTCGATCAAAAGTTTCCTGAAGAACTACGAACTCACTGATCCCTTTGCTTTTTGGGAAATTGCCCAAAAACAAGTCCATTTGCCCTTTGCGCTCTGCGCACTCGACATGGCGGCACACGACCTTTTTGGGAAAAAACAAGGAAAACACTTGTACGAAATTTGGAATCTGGACAAAAAAAATATTCCCCTAACCAACTACACCATTGGGATCGATACCATCGAAAAAATGATTTTCAAACTCAAAGAATTTCCTTGGGCTTTGTATAAAATCAAATTAGGCACTCCGAACGACATCGAGATCATCAAAGCCCTACGCCAGCATACGGATGCCCGTTTCAGGGTAGATGCTAACTGCGCTTGGACAGCCGAGCAAACCGTTAGTAATTCGCACGAATTGAAGGCTTTAGGCGTAGAGTTTATCGAGCAACCCCTGAAAGCCGCAGATTGGGAAGGCATGAAAATAGTTTTGGCGGAATCTGCTTTGCCTATTATTGCCGACGAAAGTTGTATAGTTGAGCAGGACGTTTTGCGCTGTGCAGGTTTTTTTCATGGCATCAATATCAAACTGACCAAATGCGGAGGTTTGACTCCTGCGCACCGCATGATCGATTTGGCGAAAAGTTTGGGCATGAAAGTGATGATGGGTTGCATGACCGAATCTTTAGTGGGCATTTCAGCGATTGCCAATATTGCCCCTAAGTTGGATTATGTAGATATGGACGGAGCCATGCTTCTGAAAACACAAATTGCCACAGGAGTCGAAATTACACCCCAAGAGGTCATTTTTCCTGAAACTAAAGGCACAGGAGCAAAATTAATTGGATAAATTTTATTTCTTTTTTCGTATATTTGATAAAAAACACTATGGAATGGCACTTATGTATCGTTTCGAATCCTGAAATTTTGTATGGCAAACCGCATATCAAAGGTACGCGTCTTGCGGTAGATTTGATTTTGGAAAAACTATCTTTAGGCGAGAGTTTTGAACAAATTATCGAATCTTATCCACAAATCACTGCGGCAAATATCTTGGCGTGTTTGGCGTATGCTACAGCGTACCTTCGCAATGAAACCATTTACCCGATTGCGGCATGAAAATAGTAGCTGATAAAAGTGTGGATTTTCCGATTATTCGAAAACTAAGGGAAAATAATTACGAAACAAATTTACCGTAGTTAGCAAAAGTAATGTTAGAATACGGGAATTTTAAAAACCGCATTTATGATTTCAAAACAAACTTTCTATTCCAAAATCCTGCTTTTTGGAGAATATAGCATTATTCAGAACTCAATGGGTTTGGCGATTCCTTATCCGCTTTTTGAAGGAAAACTGCTGATCAAATCAGTTTCGGACAGTTCGAAAGCAATTCACCACTCGAATCGAGAACTCAAGGCTTTTGGTGATTACCTGAAGCTGAAGCAAAATAGCGGGGAATTGAGTTTTGATTTTGATGTGCTTTCTATGGAATTTGATATTGCACAAGGGCTTTTTTTTCAGTCCAATATTCCGCAGGGTTTCGGGATCGGTAGTTCGGGAGCGCTCACTGCCAGCCTTTTTGACCGCTATGTTTATGACAAAGACATAGACAATGAAAACCCAACAGAAGCCCAAATTATTAGCCTGAAAAAGATTTTAGGACAAATGGAATCGCATTTTCACGGCTCGAGTTCGGGAGTCGATCCTTTGAGTTCTTTTCTGAACAAACCTCTTTTGATCCGTTCGAAAACCCAAATCGAAGTCCCAGCGCTACCCTATTTCAACGGCAGTGCAAGAGGAGCTATTTTTTTGCTAAATACAGGCAGACCACGAAAAACCGAACCTTTGGTCAATCTTTTTTTGGAAAAATGCCGAAATCCACTGTTCATGGAACAGTGCAAAAACGAATTAATCGTCTATAATGATAACTGCATAAAGGCATTTTTGGCATACGACCGCCCGAGCCTTTTTGACAATTTGGCAAAACTATCCCAATTTCAATACGAACATTTTGAGCAAATGATCCCACCTGTGTTTCGGCAAGCATGGCAACACGGTTTGGAAAGCCAAGACTATAAACTCAAACTTTGCGGAGCAGGCGGCGGCGGCTTTATTTTGGGCTTTTGTGAAGATTTTACAGCCATTCGACATTTGTTACAGGACTATCAAATTCGAGTGGTTTATAAAATTTAGTCAGTTTTGTTTTTTATCATAAGTTTTTGGTACTTTTGTGGCACAACTGTAAAAATTTTGGCTATACCGAAAAAACGAAAAGGTAAAAAATGCCTTATGGGGATTTTATTTTATCGGATTTGTAAGATGCTATACTGAAACTAAAATGGTTTTCACGTAAAAACGAAGTTCTTGTTCGTTTCTGTGGCGAACAAGAATGTTCACCGTACAAAAGCAATTTTGATTGAGTACGTAAATAAATTTTGTGCTAATTTTTTCAACGAAATCACCTAAAAATAAGTCATTTTAGAAAATACAATTTTTATTTTCTAAAAAACAATACAAAAACATGAAATATAAAATCCTATTGATATTAAGTTTCCTCTGCGTAATCACAGGAACAGTTTTGGCACAACAAGATGCCCAATTTAGCCAATATATGTTCAGCAGAATGTATATTAATCCCGCAACAGCAGGTTTGGACACGGCAAACATTAACATGGGAGCAGGTTATAGGGCGCAGTGGGTTGGCTATACAGCTACTTTTGACGATGGCGGTGCGCCCAATACAACGATGCTCTATTTCAGTATGCCTATTAAGGCTTTGGGAACCCGACAAGGCATGGGTTTGCATTTTGTCAATGACCAGTTAGGTCCCTTGACCAATATTGAATTGATGCTTTCTTATGCTTATCACTACGAATTTCGAGATGGAATTTTATCAGTCGGAATTCGAGGCGGTTTTTATAACCAAGTCGTTGATTTTTCGAAATTTCGTTGGAATGACGATAACGATCCTCTGCTTACAGGCGCAGGGCGCGAAAACAGGTATCGTCCTGACTTTGCGGTGGGAGCAAACATACAGTGGCGAAAATGGCATCTGGGGCTGGCTTTTAACCACCTAAGCGAGTCTTCATTCAAAAATGCCAGCAACATTACCTTAAATTCATTGCAAAATCATTTTACAGCAACAGGTGGCATAAATCTTGATATTTCGCCAAGCGTAACGCTTATGCCATCGGCTATTGTGCGAAGCGATTGGAATACATTTTCCTACCAAGGAACACTTTTGAGCCGTATCAAAGAAACTTATTACATAGGGGCTTCGTTAAGGAACTCAAATGCCATTGATGATTTAATTGTCATGGTTGGTTTTAACTTACTGAAAAACAAGAACTTATCTTTCAATTACGCTTTTGATTATGTATTGAGTGGGCGAGAAACCAAATCAGGTTCTTCGCACGAACTCATGATCGGGTACAGAATTCCGAACATTCAAAAGGCAGTTCGCAATAT
This sequence comes from Cytophagales bacterium, assembly GCA_013297565.1. Taxonomy (GTDB): domain Bacteria; phylum Bacteroidota; class Bacteroidia; order Cytophagales; family Thermoflexibacteraceae; genus JAAFHK01. The sequence goes on along the minus strand of JAAFHK010000170.1, from coordinate 2,537 downwards.
TATTCGAACGCCACGCTTTAGATACTAAAACTTTTTTTAATTTTTATTAACAATTAATCTTTTGCACGTAAAATAATTTTTGGGAAACCATGTTATTATAGCAGTTATACCAAAATAGAATTTTTATAGTCAAAAGATAAATACAAAGAGTCATGATCAAATCTCGGTTTTTCGGCAAAGCCGTTTTAGTAGTAATTACGGCTGGTTTGTTGCAAAGCTGTATCTTCGGAGGCAAAGGTAAAGGCGAAGGGGAACTCATAGGCATTCAGGGAAGGGAAGGCTGGAAACAAGAATTGCCTTATGGTATGGTGGTTGTTCCGCCCGGCACGTTCCACATGGGACAGGCAGACCAAGACGTAGCGTCTTCGAAAATAGCTATGAACAAACAAATTACGATTAGCGGTTTCTACATGGACGATACCGAAATCACAAACAACGAATATCGCCAATTCGTAATGAGTATGTTGGGTGAAAATGAAGACACTGAAGCACCTGGTGTGGAAGACCCTTACTTCAAAATTGGCGGTGATAGCTCAATATTTATGCGTTATCGCAAAGTATTGCAACCTATCGAAACGACTGATGACGTAAAAACGTATCTTTATCCTGACACTACAGTTTGGATGCGCGATTTTACCTATCACTTGGGCGACCCCATGACACAATACTATTATTTCCACCCTGCCTATGACGATTACCCTGTGGTAGGTGTTAAATGGAAACAAGCCTTGTATTTTTGTGAGTGGCGCACCAAATTCATGAATTATTTTAGAGAGCAAAAAGGTCAGTTCCCAATGCCTAACTTCCGCTTGGCTTCCGAAGCCGAATGGGAATACGCCGCAAGAGGCGGACGCGATATGGCAAAATATCCTTGGGGCGGTCCTTACGTTCGTAATGCAAAAGGTTGTGCTTTGGCAAACTTCAAACCTGGTCGTGGTAACTATTATGATGACGGTTTCTCTTACACAGGTCCTGTGGCTTCTTATTTTGCTAATGATTACGGTTTGTATGACATGGCAGGTAACGTTTCGGAATGGTGCGAAGATGCCTTCAGCCCTGCAAGTGTGGCTATCGTTTGGGATTTGAACCCTGTATTTTTTGATGCCAATGTTCAACAAAAAGTAGTTCGTGGCGGTTCTTGGAAAGATGTAGCTTTCTTGATCGAAACAGGCACAAGAACCTACGATCATGAAGACTCAAGCCGTTCTTATTTGGGTTTCCGTTGTGCTATGACTTATTTGGGTCGTTCTTCTGGTTTTGAGTTTTAAGATTTTTTTGGAAAATATAAAAAAGAGTAGTAATATTGGTTCGCCTTATTGCTACTTTTTTTTTGTAAGAAAATGTAAAAATTGTAACAAAAAATTTTTTTACATAAATTTATTTTATACTTTTGAATGTTGTATGGTTTTTGTAACTTTGGTATGAAAACCAAAACAGTGCATTTAAAAATTGGAAAGTTTTTTGTGTGCTTTGTTTTTTTATTTTCGAAATCATTATTTTAACTGTTTAACGCTTTTCACGTAACCCTTAAAATCCAATCAAAATGAGTGGAAAAAAAGAAAGTAAATTAGAGTTTTTCTTCCGCGTAGTTGCTCCTAAAGTTACAAGTGTTGGGGCGGCTGTCGTGGTTGTCGGTGCCTTGTTCAAAATCATGCACTGGCCTGGTGCGGGCGAAATGCTTACTGTAGGTCTTCTGACAGAAGCGTTCTTGTTCCTTATGGGTGTAATCCAGCCTGCGGCTCCTGCTGAACGTCATTACCATTGGGAAAGAGTTTATCCTGTTCTCGATGTGAATATTAGTGATGATGAAGTGCCTCATTTGAGCAAAGAGGAAGCTTTGAAAAAAGCAGAACTCGAAATGAAACAAAAACCTCAAGTTCATGGTGCTAATTCGAGTGCAGGTGTTGAAACAGTTGCTCTTTTGGACAATATGCTCAAAGGTGCGAATTTGACTCCAGATGCTTTCAAAGATTTTGGTTTGGGCATCAAAAACCTAAATGCAACGGCTTCTCAAATGAAAAGCATGGGCGATGCGGTAACTTCGACAACCGACTATAGCAAAAACCTACAAGAAGCAAACAAATCTTTGGCTACTTTGAACAAATCGTATGGTGATACAGCGGCGGCGATGGCACACATGGCGGCTCTTTCAAAAGATGCTCAAGCCTATCACGCACAAGTTCAAACCATTACCAAAAATTTGGGTGCTTTGAATGCTGTTTATGAAATGGAATTGAAAGATGCAAACAGCCATTTGAAAGCTATGAACAAATTTTATAGCAATTTGACTGTAGCTATGGAGAGTATGTCGGACGCAAGTAAAGAATCAGAAGAGTTTAAAAAACAAATGTCTTCGCTTACTTCGAATTTGGTTACCCTCAACAAAGTATATGGCAATATGTTAGCCGCTATGAAAGGCTAATATTTTGTGGTTCAATTTTTAAAATTATTGTTTTACTTAAAAAATTAAATCCAACAAAATATGGCAGGTGGCGCAAAGGAAACCCCCAGACAGAAAATGATCGGTATGATGTATC
>JAAFHK010000017.1 GCA_013297565.1 Cytophagales bacterium | reverse complement strand
AAGCCTATAACCCGCCGAAGTTGGGTGCAGGGCTAAGTCGGTAGGTTTTTCTCCTACAAAATGCTGATAATCTTCAGGATCGTGTCCGCCATAAAAAGTCCAAGTTCCTTTGCCAAATGTACCATGAATATAACGGGCTTCGTTGATGGATTTGGTTTCGCCCATGACCAAAACTTCAGATTTAATGAGGCGTTTTTTGAAACCTGTAGTTTGTCCCATGAAACCCTTAATTTGTATTTCATGACTTTGGGTAAGCATGGTCGGTACGGGATCCCATTTGGCAGAAAACTGGAATAGCTTAAAAAAATCATTTCCTTCCCTCAAACCGCGCTCTTGTACTTGGTTGTCGATATTGGAATATTCATATTCCATAGGGTCAAGTGAAAGTTCGAAATCTTTGAAAGCAAAGGTTTTGCTATAATCGAGTTTGCTATTGGCATTCATATCAAGACCGTCCCCATCATAAACATGATCGCAGATATCAACTCCTTCGGCAGAAAGGGCAATATCGTAAGTATCGGTTGCAGAACACATGGCAAACAAAAAACCGCCTCCTGAACAAAAATCTTTTATTTTTTTCACTACAGCCAGTTTTAGCTGTGAAACTTTGGCAAAACCATGCCTTTTTGCGGTTTCTTCGGCTTCCCTTTGCTGTTCCTGATACCATGACCTCATGTGGTTACTTTGATAAAATTTGCCGTATTGCCCTGTGAAATCTTCGTGGTGCAGGTGCAACCAATCGTATTTTGGGAGGTCGCCTTCCAGCACTTCGTCATCAAAAATAACAGTATAAGGAATTTCGGCGTAAGTAAGCACCAGCGTAACGGCATCGTCCCAGGGTTGGTTGGTTTTTGGGGAATAAACCGCAATTTTGGGAGGAACTTCGAGGCGCATTACGTCCATATTCGAATCCGCCCTACCAATTTCTTCTTTGATCGAGAGGACTTGGGCATCGGAGATGGTTTCATAGCTTACTCCGCGTATAATTAGCTCATTTTCAAAGGCTTGGGCATATTTGAAAATAAAACTTCCGCCTCTGTAGTTCAACAGCCATTCGGCTTCTACGTTTTTTTGGATTACCCAATAGGCTATTCCGTAGGCTTTGAGGTGATTTTTTTGCAGGTTGTCCATTGGCAGAAGCAAATACGAAGCGTAGGCTTGCCAGCTCACAGAAAAGGCAAAAAACAAGGCAAGTAGTTTTTTCATAAATGTATTTTTGATTTACTGTTTTTTCTTGCTCACAGGACGCATTTCGTAACCCATTTTTTGGAACAAATCTATCAAACCGTTTTCAGCGGGTAAATGCGCCGCACCTACCGCAATAAACAAGGATTTTTGTTTTTCTTTGATCAGTTTATCAGCCCGACTCGCCATTTTTCGGTTGCGAATCGTCAGGAGTTGCTTGTTAATATCCTCCGACATTTGCCCCGAAGCAAAATTATACAATTTGTCCAAATCCTCGCTTTGATAAATTTTGATCATTTCCTCCATTTGATTTCTGTTTTTGCCCTTTCCCATATTTTCAACTTCTTGGAGTAGGATTTTGGCTTGATAATTCAAAGGAATCGAATTGAAGGCTTGGAGTTGTTCGTTGAGGGTTTCCAAACCAATGACTTCTTTGCCTTTTTCGCGCGCCAAATCCTGAAAATACAAGTCCAAAGGCGGTTTGCCCGAACTTTGCAAGCTGTCCATTGCCCCTTGTTCGGCAAGGAAAACGGAGGTAAAAATGGGTTTCATTTTATCCACAAACATACTCATCATGCCCATTTTTTTACCCAAATGCAGTTTTACTTTTTGGTATTCTTCATCAGTCATGAGCATATCCAGCGTGGTGTCGCTTGGCATAAAAAGATGCGCCATGACCTCGAACATCATGGACTGGTCGAGAAGCATTTCACCCGCAAAAGCATCTGTTTTTTCAAAATTAGCCATTAATTGGGGATCAAAATCAAAAACGCGCCTGTCGCTAACGTGCATAGTACCATACAAATACGAAGGTTTTGCCAAACCATTCCCGCTTATTTCCCATAAAAGTTGTGCGTTTAGCGTATCAATTTTTTGAGAAAAAATAAAAACAAACACATAAAAAGCAATCTTTTTTTTCATTTTGTTGGTATTAACTATTTTTTTAATTTTTTGCTTTTAGCCAATTTTTCGAGGTCTATATCGACCAAGCCGTATTGCTGGCAATCCTTATATGTAAAATGCCACCATTCCGACTCATAAACCTTAAAACCCGCTTTGTGCATCACTTCCTTGAGCAGTTCCCGATCTTTGATCTGTTCTTCTGGTAAATTGGTGTAATTGGCATGAGCTTTTTCCGTAAAATCGTCATAGGGAGTAGGCATTGGGATTTCCTTTTTTGACATCAAATCGACCAGTGTAACATCAACGGCACAGCCTCGATTATGCTGGGAACCGCGCCATGGAACAGCCAAAAAGACCGTATCGGGACGAATTTCAAACATTTTGCGTGTAACACTGTAGGGTCTGTAGGCATCAAAAACCTTAATTCCTACCCCATAAACGGCAAGTTCGGCTTGGACTTGGGCTAAGGCTTTGGCTACAGGCAATCGGACAAAAGCATACCCTTTTTTATACAATTTTTTTTTCAAAAAATTATCTTTTGTGGCATATTTCAAATCCAAAACCACATCGGGAACATATTGTTTGATTTCGACTAAATCCTGATCGGCATTTTTTTCTACCAACTTTGTTAAACTATCTAACGAACTAAGCAGGGCGAGGTTATAGGGATTCGTATTTTTTTGTCCCAAAACCATTTGGGGCAAAAAAGCCAATAACACAAGTAAATAAAAGTAAAAGGTTTTCATAAGCATATAAATTTTTGTTTTTTTACCCTCCCAATGGGGAGGGCAGGGTGGGGTTTTATTTTTATTTTTCTAAAATCACAAACTCGACTCTACGGTTTAGTTTTCGAGTTTCTTCGGTTTTGTTGTCGGCTAAAGGTTGCGCACCGCCCATGCCTTTGCTGCGGATTCGGTCGTTTGTGATGCCCTTTCCTATCAAAAACTCTTTGACTTTATTGGCTCTCTGCAAAGATAACTCCTTGTTTTTGAAGGCATTACCTGTGTTGTCGGTGTGTCCTACAATCTCGATCTTGATTTTGGGATATTTCTGCATCATGTCGAGCAGGCGTTCGAGTTCGCCTTCGGATTCGGGCAAAAGCGTTGCTTGCGCCCTTACAAAAAACAAATTATTAAGCTGAATCGCTACGCCTGTTTCGATAGGAACAAGGTAGATATTTTTTTCGATTTTGGTGTAAGTCTGCAAATTGTTCAAGTCAAGCGTTTCGCTAAGAGCAAAAAAACCTTCTTTTTCGGCAGTGTAGCTATAATTTTTATTTTTTGGCAAAAACATTTGGTACGAACCGTCAAAAGAAGATTGGGCTGTGCCAATATTTTTTCCTGTTGTAAGGTCTGCGTAGGCAATTTCTGCTGCAATCGGTTCATTGGTTTTTTTGTTAATAATTTTTCCAAAAACCATGCCTACGGCTTCGGGGCGAGCGCTTTCCTTGACCTCAACCTTGAAAATATCGGCATTCTCACCATAATTTACCCCACCCGAACTCATATAACCCGTTTTTCCTTCGGCGGTCAAACAAAATTCGCTATCCCAAAAAGCAGTATTAATTTGATTTCCCAAATTTTGCGGTTCAGACCAGTTTGTCCAAGTATCATCGAGGCGTTTGCTAACAAAAATGTCCAAATTTCCATATCCTGCCCTGCCGTTGGTCGCAAAATACATCGTTACGTTGTCCGCTGCCAAAAAAGGAGAGGCTTCAATAGCCGAAGTATTGAGTTTGCGTCCCAGGTTTTTAGGCGTACCAAATGTGCCATCGGCTTGGCGAAACGAAACGTACAAATCCTGTTGCCCAAAACCTTTTTTAGTTGTCCAGTCCGTATAAGCAATCATTAAAATCTTTTTGTCGGCGGACATATACATCCAAGCTACGTCATCTGTCCAGGCAAAATCCTTAATTTGTATGCTTTTGGGCGTACTCCAGCCACCTGTTGCGGTTCGTTCCGAAATTGCCAAACTTTTTACTCCGCCCAAACTTGTTGAATATTGATCGTACAAAAAAAGCGTATTGCCATCACCCGAAATACCAATCACGGCATCATTTCCCGCCGAATTAAGCGGTCTGCCCATATTTTTCACCTCCCCAAAAGTCCCATTTCTTTGCAGTTCCGCAAACCAAATATCCTCATCTTTTTTATTGGCTGTATAATTCACATTTTGCGGGTGTCCTGACCTGTAAATAAACAAATATTTGCCATCGGGCGAAACAATGGGTTGCCCTTCAAAATGAGGCGAATTGATTTGAGAACCCATTTTGGTTTTGATGTAGGCTATTTCTGCATTGGGAATGAGATTGATTTGGGCAAAAACAGCCGAAAAATGCAAAAAAAAGGGCAAAAAAAGGAATATTAGATTTTTCATAATTAAAATTCCCCACGTTGTAATTTTTGGTGCATTTGCTTAAATTCTTCACTGTCGGGCATGAGTTCGAGGGCTTTTTCGATGTCTTTCAGGGCTTCGGGTAGTTTGCCCATTTTTGCTTTGATCAAAGCCATATTCTGGTACGCATACGGATTATCGGGGCTAATCTGGATTGATTTTTGGCAATCCGCCAAAGCTATTTCGTAGCGCTGGAGGTTCATATCCGCCAAAGCGCGGTTATTATAAGCGTAAGCAAACTGCGGGTTTAGCTCAATAGCTTTATCAAAATCCGTAAGGGCTTCTTTGTAGTTTCCCATCAAATTTTTCAAAAAACCACGATTATTAAAAAATTCCGAATTATTTGGGGCAATTTCGATAGCGCGGTCATAATCTCGCATGGCATCTTCGTAGCGTTCGAGGTTTTTGAGTGCTAAACCTCTGTTATAATACGCCAAAGAGTTGTTTTGATTCACAGCAATAAATTTTGAAAGGTCGTCATTGGCGGCTTGATAGTTTTTCAAAACTCGATTGACCAAACCTCTGTTCAAAGTAGCCAATAAATCGGCTTTGTCAATGGTCAATAATTTATTAAAATCGACCAGTGCCTTTTCATAATCTTTTTCTTGCATATAAATTCCACCTCTGCGGTGCAGGGCGTTTTTATTGTTCGGATCGACACTCAAAACCGTCCCATAATCTTTCATGGCTTCCGTTTTTTTGTCGTTCATGAGATAAAATTTGGCGCGGGCAGTCAGGGCAGTTACGTTTTTGGGTGTGAGGCTGATCACTTTGCTGTAATCGTTGATGGCATCATCTATTTTTCCCATATCTGCCTGTATTTCAGCCCGATACAAATACGCCGAAGCGTCATTGGGGGATATTTGGGTAACTTTCGTAAGGTCGGCAAGGGCTTCCTCGCGTTTCTGCTCCGAATTATACAGCAAGGCGCGCTGGATATAGGCTTGACGAAATTGCGGATCGAGTTTGATCGCTTGTTCGTAGTCTTTCAGTGCCAAATTAAATTCCTTCATCGAGGCAAAAACACCCGCACGGTTATAAAAAACGCTTTTATCCGAACGGTCATATTTTTTAATAATTTCGGTATAATGTTTGGCGGCTTCGACCATGTTGCCCAAGCCCACGCAGGCACTTGCCGAATAATAATGAAAACGCTTTTTTTGGGTAGGTTCGAGGCGGTCGGCTTCTTTGTAGTCTGCCATTGCCTTGTCATATTGTTTTAGTTTTTCGAAAGCAACGCCCCGATTGATATAAACTGCCGAAATTTGTTTTTTTCGCTTGATAATTTCGTTATATGCCAAAATAGCCCGTTCATATTCGCCTTTTTTCAAAGCCATGTCGCCTATTTTGAACAAATCTTTGTTACTTTGCGCACAGGCAGGTTTTGCGGAAACGGCTATTAGAAAAGTCAATACTATTAACAATAAGTTTCTCATACGTTTTTAGGAAATAGGTTTGCTAAATATAACAAATAAAAGAATTTTTTTGTTCGATAGTATAAAATTGGTCTGGATTTTTGCTCAAATTTGCATTTCAAAATTTTATAAAATTATGTTGGAAAATTACCTATTCCCTTTATTTTTTTCCAATCTTTTTTAACACAAAAGAAATCTATGTTCCAGTATTTTTTTTTCTTGCGAAAATAATAAAAAAAAACGCCCTAAGAGTTTTAATTCTTAGGGCGTTTCGTTTTTTTTAGATTATTTCCGATAATAATTATCTTGTTTTTGAACAAAAATCTTGTTCAGATAAGTACCACTTAAAGCACTCATCGCCCCTACCAGCCCCGCTACGCTTGCGGTAAGAATCAATAAATGCAATGGCTCGGAGGTTTTGATAGAGTCATAAAAAAGTAAAACTACTTTTTTGCTCAAAATAGATTGGGTTTGGTAATCCAAATAAGCGGCATAAATAAACCACGCCAGACCATTTCCAAAAAAGCCCGCCAAAAAATTGGTAAAAGCCCCGCCACCAAAAAGGGCAATGACAAAAGCAGGAATGGCGATTGCCCACCAAGGCAAAATAAATTGTAAGCCAAAAGCCAAAAAACTAATGGACAATATTTTTAGTAAAAATTTCATTTGGGTTGTAGGGTTTGTTGAAACAAAACTTTATTAGGCTGTTCGGTAGCGCTTCGCATATACCAAAGTGAATAATATTTGCCCCTTGTCCAATAATCAAGCAGATTGGTATAATATGGACTTCCAGGATTGCCAGATTGCCCGCCAGGATATACGCCCCATGCTTTTACGCCTTTTTTGTCCATTTCGGCAATCATACGCCATGAAGGAGAATGCCGAGAACTGGTTGCATTGACAATGCCTCTATTTCCACCGTTTTGAATATTATACACACTAAAAGGCTTCAGACGTGCCAAATGCACCGCACTACTTGCTTTTACATTCGCCCATTGGAGGTTCGAGTCGGGATTTTTGTCTTGCCATTTTTTTACACTATCTGCCGCCATTTTGAATGTAATATTCAACAAATCTGTAACAGTTTCCTTTTGTGGCGTGTTAATTATATCAATGTAGGCAAAATCAGGGCGTTTTTTCAAAATTTTGATCGAAGTAAAATTTTCAGGCTTTCGCAAATTCATGCCTCGCTGTTCCATTTCGTCCCAAAGATTTTTTTTCAAAATTGACCACCAAATTTCATAATACGAAGCCGCTATTGCGGTCTGATCATTATACAAATTCCAAGAAGCCAAACTTTGATAAATATCCTTTTCAACCTTTCCAAATTTGTTCTGATCCAAAAGAGAAAGAAAATAAGGCAAACTTTCCGCCGCTTGCAAATTGTAATTGTCATTTTGCAAACCCATCAAATCTTTTGGTGTAATATTTTTCAGTGAATCCAACACTCGATTAATGCGCCGATTTCGATAATATTCGTAACTATCTGCAAAAACAGGATAAGGATAAGTGCTATCGACAGGGTGTTGGTTGGCAGAACTTACAAAGCCTCTTGGCGGATTGTAAGCATGAACGTTTTGGGTTTGAGGGATAAAACCTTGCCAAGCATTTTCGGATTTTGTCCCATCAAGCACAAATTTTCCCTGATTTTTCGTTTTTATTGGGTATCTTCCTTGTATCCAAATTGCCACATCACCTTTATAGGAAGCAAAGACGAAATTTTGGGCAGGACAAGAAAAATAGGAAATGGCAGAAACAAAATCGTTATAATTAGTCCCTCTATTCAGTTTGTGGAAAGCTAAAGCCTCTTCGGAAGGTTCGTGGGCTACCCAACGCATTGCCAAACCTGCATATTCAGTTTTGCCGACAGGTTGAAAACTGCGATCATACGTAATGGGACCCCAATGCGTATAGTAAATGGTATCATAAAAATTTGCCCGACCGCGCACTTTGATTTCTTCAATTTCTTTGGTGGTTTTTTGCCAATTTCCGTCCAATAAATATTCTGCTTGCGAAGCATTTTTAAATTCAACTTTGTACCAATCGACCACATCGCGTTGGGCATTGGTTACGCCCCAAGAAATCGAATCGTTAAAGCCAACCACCACTCCTGTCGCCCCAGGAAGCGTTGCCCCAAAAACATTTACCGTAGGCGAGGAAAGTTGCATTACATACCAAATCGAGGGCAAATTCATTTCGAGGTGCGGATCATCGCACAAAATAGCATTTCCGCTGGCACTTTTGGCAGAACTTACCGCCCAGTTATTACTCCCTACGCCTTCTTCAGTGGTTTGAATCGCAGGTGAAGGGCTATTTTCAATAAAAGCTACATCAGAATTATTATTATTCGCACTTGCAGTTGTAAAATTCCAAGATTGTGGGGCATTTACGATTGGGTCTTGTTCGGGGTGCATATCAGGATACAAAATGTCAAAATAATTCTCTCCAAAGAGCTTCAGCGCATTGGTAAATTCGATATCTGCCGAACCCGAAGCCAAAGTGTTTGCCATGTGTTTGAGCAAAAGAGCCGTCTTTAGGACTGTCCATTCTTCAGGCGAATAATCCAGCAGTTTGTATTCAACTGGATAGGTTTGGTAATAAAGCGTTTTTATGTAAGCATTGACTCCTTTAGTATAGGACTCGACCATTTTTTGGGATTGTTCGTCTTTTTGCATGGCTTCAAGGGCTCTTTTTGCCCCAAAAATCATACCTCTGCGGCGTATCTCGCGGTCAAAATCCAGCCCACGTTCGCCAATAATTTCAGAAATGCGTCCTGCCGCCGCATAGGTTTGGAATTCCATTTGCCACAAACGGTGCTGTGCAGTTACATAGCCCTGCAAAAAATAAATATCTTCATCATTTTGGGCGAAAATATGCGGAATAAGCAAACTATCATAGACTACGTTCGCCTTGCTTTTCAATCCTCCCAATGCCAACTGCGTACTTTGATAGGAATTAGCGGTTTCGGCATTCTGCCAAAAACCACTAAATGGATCAAGGAATTTGCCCAGAGGCGGGACAGCACCCATCCGAGTATTGAGAACGTAGATAAGGGCAAGATTTAAACCCAATACGATCAAGAATCGTAAAATCTTCATACCATTATTTGCTTGCGTGTAATATAAAAGACAATTTTAGAATATTTTTTGCATTAAACAAAAAAAAGAGGCTTTTTTTTATACTTTATCAAAGTTTCTTTTTTATTTTGTCAAGTTTATAAGTTCTTTTATGTACTCATGTCCTCTCTTTTCTGCAAAATAATCTAAGGAAAGCATGAAACTCGCCTGTACCAATAAACCTATGCCTACACCTTTCCAAAAAAATTGGCTGGGAAAAAAGAGAAATAAAAGCAAACCTAAAATAGCTAAGCCAATCTCTACATAACGGTAAATTATAAAATTTTTCATGACCGTTTCCATTCGTGGCATTTCTTCGGTCTGTATTTTTGCTGATTCGTTTTTTAGGATATATTCGAGTCTTTTAATGTCTTTTAGACTTCTCAAATAAACCGTAATCCCAACTGTAAGTTGAATAAAAGCCACCAAAACCAAAGGAATTGCTACACCTCTGTAAAAGGGTTCTTTCAAAACAAGCCAAAAATAAACAGCCAGTCCAATAGCCAAAAAACCTATACCTATAAAAAACAGGCTTTCAAATTTTTCAGCATTAAAGTAATCAGCTACAAATTTCATTTTGTTAAAATTACTGCGTTTTAATCATAATTTTCGTGCCTTCCTTAAGTTCAATCGTTCCTGCGGGAATATTGTTCCACTCCTTGAGGTCGCTAACGCTTACATTCAGTTTTTTGGCAACTGTATAAATATTATCGCCCGCAAGCGCCACATAATAAACCGTGAGATTGGCATTATTACTTTTTGGTGCTTCATTTATTGCGTTCGTATTAGGCGTTTGCGAACCATTTTTGAGGTTTTTGTCCGTCAAATAAATGTTTTCCGTATCACCGTAGATTGCATAATGGGGAACTTTTTTGTTCCAGATTGCCAGTTTTTCAGCATCAAGGCTCATTTTTTGGGCTATTTGCTCAATACTTTCCCCAAAACTCGCCTGATAGACCTCGACTGCTTGTTTTAATTGCAATTTTGTTCCTTTTTTCAAATTCACATTTACATCAGGCAGACCATTCCAAGTTGCCAAATTTTCGGCTTTTAAAGAAAGTTTTTGGGCAATTTGCCCCAGATTTTCGTCCGTAATGAGTGTGTAAGTTTGCTGTTGATCTACAGGAACTTCGAGAACAGGTTTGGCTTCGACTTGCGGTTCAGGTTTTGGTTTTTCGATCCCAAGAAGTTCAGAAGCGAAATCTCGAATTTTTATTTTAATCTGTTTCCCAACAATGATTTTTGATTGGTAATTCAAATCGTTCCAAGCCATGATTTCAGGAACGGTCGTCCGAAATTTTTGGGCAATGCTTGTAAAACCATCTTTGGGGCGAACGGTATAAAAAATATAGGTCGAATCCCCCGAATGGCTGGTATTCATGGGTTTTGTGATCGTTTCTACAGCCTTTTCAACCGTATTTTCGACCTTTTTTATTGTTTCTTCAATTTTTTTCTTTGAATCGTACAAAATTGGTGCTTCATTATTAGGATTCAGTAACTGCGCTGTTTTTTCCCAATCTTTCAGTAAAACGCCTTCTTTTACAAAAATTTCCATTTCGTCTGTTACACCAATTCGTTCTTTCATGTTTGCCAAATCTGCACGCGGAACAGGAATAAAAACCGCATAATCTTTGCCAAAAGCCCTATTTTTATCCTGAATCCAAGGGTTATAGATTTGTAAACTAAACAGTTCGACACCCGCCATTTCTGCAATTTCCGAAAGTTTTTTGCCTTTACTAAACCGAAACGGCACAAGCGTTTGCGAAAGGCTTACGCTATCCAAATCCCTAAAAACCAAACTGTAAGCCAAAACATCGAACCAAATCGTAGGGCTTTGCCCCGTAAGGCTAATATTTTGCTGTCCTTGCAGTTCCCCAAATTGTTTTTGGGCTTCTTCCAAACCCGCTTCTCTTGCAGTCAAAACCGCCAAAGGATTTTTCAAAACTGCTTGCTGTTTTTCTAAAACATTCGCCAAGTAATGCGTAGCAATAAAAATATGTTTGCGTTCGTCAATCGCAGGATTTACTTCCATTTCCGCAGTTTCGGCTTCCTGTTTCGAAACTTGCCAAAAACCTGCCGCATTTTTATCCTTCGAAAAAAGCGGTTGCAAACCACTTTCTCGCAAAGCCAAAAACTTGAAATCGGGGTGGATTTTTTGGAAAGCCAATATTTTTTCGAGGTAAGGGAAATACAATTTGGATCGTTTCTGCAAAATAACCCGATTAGCCGAGTCTGCCAATATTTTTTCTACTTTTTGTGTGAGCAAATTTTTTGCCGCCACATCAGGGAAAATTCGCAAACCCGCCCAATTAATCGGAGTAGGAATGGGAGTGTTTTGGGCAAAAACCGAAAAAGAGAAGGCTAAAAAGAGGAATAAAAGTAATATCTTGTGCATAAAATAGAATTTTGGACAAAGGTACTTATCAAAAATTACTCAAAGCCGAATTTAAGCACAAAATATTAATTTTACAGATATTCTAAAAGTATTTCAAAAAAAACCGACGAAAAATAAAATATTTTTCGTCGGTTTTTCTAAATAAATCCTTTTTCTCTTGCCTCCTGCAAGGTCTGTAAGGTCAATTTTTCGATAGCCTTTCGTATCACTTTGTCCGTATCCGCAAAAGGAACAGCAGGTAATAAAAGAATATGTGTCCATGAAGACATCTTTCCTTTTTTTTCTATTTTCCCCAAGACATTCCCCGATTTATCCCTAAAAACCGTTTCAAGTCCAATTTCTGGTTTTATATAAACAGGAATGGTGTATAGGCTTAACGAACTCACAAAAAACCATACTATTTTTACTCCTTTGTGTTTCAGAGGATAAAGTTGTATTTTAACTTCTGCCTGTTTAGTGTCCGCCAACGAATCAATAACTGTACTAAAATAGTGGCTTTCTTGGTAAGTCTTGAAAACGGTTTTTTTCCAAGAACTAAATACTTTGCCTTTATCTTTTGGCGGATAAGGTGTTTGATATTTCAAGGAAAGACTGATGTTTTCCGTCCCATTTTGCCCTTGCGGGCAAGCCACCTGCCGTAAATCTTTAGAAAGATAAGCTAAACAACCTTGACAAAGAAACAGTAAAAGCCATAAAAAATGATAAAATTTCATAGCCTTTTAACAAGTTCCTTTACATCAGCAAAAGAATGATCGAGTGTTTGAATAGAGGCTTTTTGTGCGGGGCTGATTTGTGCTTTGTCTAAGGCTTTTGTAAGTAGCCCTAATTGGATGTTATATTCAGAAGTAATATTTTTTGTTTCAACCATTTCTTTTTCACAAGAAAAGGAAATTAAAACGAGACTTAGAAAAAAGATTTTATGAAGATGTTTCATAATTTGAAAAAATTTGGGTTTGCTTGAGCAAAATGTAAAAAAACGGTGCAATTTTAGTACATTCATGAATACTATGCAAGTTTTTTGTTAAAATTTTACCGTAAATTATTCAAAATTTATTTTCATTTTCTAATTCTAAAAATTTTCATATTTAAAACTACTTTCTAATCCTAAAAATCTTAACATCAACTCTACGATTTGCTTTTTTGTCGGGCGGCAAATAACTGCTTCCCAAACCCTGTACGATCAAATTACTCATTCGAGCCTTTTTTTGGCGAAAATAACGCAAAACATTCAAGGCTCTGCGTTCCGAAATATATTTATTGAAGGCTTCCAAACCGTCCGCATCGGCAAAGCCTGTAATTTCGACCAAAATTTTGTCTTCATTAGAAATTACTTTCAAAACCTCTTGCAATTTATTCAAATGGTCGGTTGTAGGTTCGGAAGCATTTTTATCAAAAAATAATTGTTGAACAGCAAGCACTTCGCCCTGAAAAGAATTTTCGGCATAAAAAGTTTCATCAGCGGTTT
Source organism: Cytophagales bacterium (assembly GCA_013297565.1). Classification (GTDB taxonomy): domain Bacteria; phylum Bacteroidota; class Bacteroidia; order Cytophagales; family Thermoflexibacteraceae; genus JAAFHK01. Next base: position 7,795 of record JAAFHK010000017.1, on the reverse strand, counting down.
TGCTATCGTCTTTTATGCGTTGTATATAATTTGGGTCGCCTTTTACGATTGCCGAATCGATATTTTTCAATAATTCCTCATAATGCGTGTCTGTTTCAGCCGTATCAGGTTCGATGGTCGGGAGTGGTTTGGTCAATTCGGGTAATTTTCGCAAAATGCTTGTGTCGGCTTTCGCAAGGGCAACCTCGGTCAAAAGTGCCAAAGCATCATAGTAAGGTTCGGACTCCGAACGATTGATCATTTCGCCTATCTGAACAAATTTGTAGGAAGATCGCACTACGGACACTTTTTTGCCAATTACTTTTTCAGAAATACGTAAAGCTTCGAGGCTTAAATCGCGGTTAAATTCGTAAGAATAGGTATAATCAGGAATATGAACCTGAACCACGTGCGGGCGGTAGCCTTCGGGTTCTATGCAAAGTTCATAAGTGCGATTTTGCGGCAAAAAAATCAAATAACTGCCTGTCAGCGTATCAGGATTGAAAATAAAATGTTGTTTTTGACGGGTTTTCTTTTCTGTAACCGAAAGGCGGATTGGCACTTTCTTGTGTTCCTCTTTAGCAAAAAAATTGCCTTTCATGATAGCCAAAGGCGCTTTGCGTTCATACTGCCGTTCCGATCCTGTACTGGGCGTAACGGGTTCGTTGGCACAACAAACATTGACTTTGCGAAACACCAAAGGATCAACTTCGCGCTTGGCAGAAGTTTCAGTAGGCGGCGTACCTGTTGCCATCACAAACAAAGGTAGGAAACCTACGCATAAGCCTATCAAAAAAATCGTTTTCACTGTAGTTATATTATTAATGGATTTACCTATATTTTTCAAATATCAATTTGCCTTTACATTCCTAAAAATATAATATTTCTGGTAACCTCTGTAAAGTTCAACAACAGATACCTTAATGACCGTATAAGTCGGGATCGCCGCCACCATACCCACCGCACCCGCTAAGGTTGCCCCTACAAAGATACTAATAAAAATTTCCAAAGGGTGCGCTTTTACACTTTTGGAATAAATTAAAGGCTGTAATAAAATATTATCTATAAAATAAACCGTTCCAAAAACGGCAATTCCTTTAAAAATAAGCCAATATTGGGCATTATCTAAATGAAGCGAGGACGAAGTAGAAAAAATTACAATCAAACCAAAAATAGTGGCAGTAATAGGTCCCACAAAAGGTATCAAATGCACTGAAGCCGCAAAAAGCCCAATGGTAATAGCATATTTGAAGCCCAAAACCAATAAACCAAAAGAAACTAAGGTAAATATCGAGAGCATTTGCAAAAGCAAACCCAACAAATAATTCGATAATAGCTTTTCAACTTTATATAAAACGCCAATACTAACCTCAAAATAGGCATTTGGGATCAGAGCAATAATGTTTCGGCGAAGTAAGCCTTTTTCGAAAAGCAAAAAGAACGTAATAAATAGAACAGCCAAAATTCCAACAAAAAAGTTTCCTGTGGTCGAAATAATGTTGTTCAAAATATCACTTAATTGCAGTTTGCCAATAGCCGAAAATATTTTTTCTTTGATTGCCTCCACAATAAACCCTTTGCGGGCATTGACCATGCGGTTCTCGATCATCATATCCTCAAAAGGTTTCAGCGGCTTGACAAGCTCGTCAAGCAAACCCTCATAATCTATAGCCGCAACCACTTTGATCTGTTCGGAAACCAAAGGTTTAAAGATCAGAATAAAGATAAAAATAATTCCTGCCAAAATACCAAAAGAAATCAAAATGGCAAAAAATTGCGGCATTTTGACTCCCAAAAGGTGAGTTTGGCTCAAATAATTGGTAGGGATTCGAAGAATGGTAGTTAAAATCAGGGCTATTGTCCCAAAAATAACAATATCCGAAAATACCCACATAAGGAACACAATGATCAAAACCAGTCCGATGGCGTTGAGTAGTGTTTTGTTATAAACCATTTTTCTTGCTTAATTTGGCAAAAATACAAAAAAAACAAAAAAAACAAGAAAAATTATTTTCCGATAAAATTATTTGCCTTGCAAAGCCAAAATTTGTTTCATGACCTCCTCCGCTTCAGCCGTTTTATTGTCCGAAGCCTTCCGATCTGTGTGCGAAAGTTTAAAAGCTTCCTCTAATAGTTTTTTGTACTTTTCTTGAAGTTTTTCCACTTCTGTCTTTTTTTTGAATATGCCAAACATGATTTTTGAGGTTTTGAAGTATAATGTGTGAAACGCCAAGCAAGCAATATAAGTTTTTGGCAAACATATAAAGCCAAAATGTAGAAGAAATATCTGTAGCGAAAAAAGTAAATTTGGGCTAAATATCATAAAAAATTACAAAAAACAGAAACAAAAAAAGCCATATCGCAAAGATACGGCTTCGATAACAACCTAATTTGTCCACAAAACTAATCCCATTTTAATTCATCATCAGCGGCGGGCGTTTCCTCTGTTTCTTCTTCCCTACCATCGAATTGTGCAAAATCGAAATCGGGCATAAGGTCTTGTTTTACGTGATTTACAGCCTCATTGAGAGCCTCCATAAACTTATTAAAATCTTCTTTATACAAGAAAATTTTATGTTTTTCGTAGTAAAACCCATCATCAGTAAAGCGTTTTTTGCTTTCTGTAATAGTCAGGTAAAAATCATTCCCGCGCGTAGATTTAATGTCGAAGAAATACGTTCTTCTCCCTGCTCTTACTCTTTTTGAGTAGATTTCGCTTTTTCTGTCTTCTTTGTTATCTTCCACCGTATTTAGAAAGTTTGGTAACCAAATGTAAAATTAAGCTAATTTACGCTTTCAAAAAACTATTATGCAATTTTTTTTTCCTTTTTTTTAAAAAAATATTTTACGGTTATTTTTTTATAAAATGTATTTTTTTGCAAAATAATACATTTTATAAAAAAATTCGAACCGTAATTTTTCCTTTCAAAATATCGTAATATCTTTGACTATCTTTTTCAAAAAACGAAATACTTATGAAATTCCTTGCCAAAATCAATGTCATGCCCCAAAAGGAAATCCTCGATCCGCAGGGCAAAGCCGTTATGATAGGTTTAAAAAATTTGGGTGTGCAAAGTTTGCATGAGGTAAGAATCGGTAAACACATCGAACTTGAAGTAGATGCCGACTCGGAAACACAGGCTCAAGAAAAGGTAGATTTTGCCTGCAAAAATCTCTTGGCAAACCTCATTATGGAAGATTATTTTTTTGAATTGGAAAAAAAAGGCTAAAAACTACTTTTTTTTATCTAAAATCGTAATTTTGCCGCTAAATAATGAGTAGCTTTTACTTAATTCGTTTATTATCAATAGATTAACGCTAACCAAATGGCATATTTATTTACTTCCGAGTCTGTTTCGGAAGGACACCCAGACAAAGTTTCCGACCAAATTTCGGACGCTATCCTCGATGCAATGCTTTCGCAAGACCCCGATTCGCGTGTGGCTTGCGAAACTTTGGTAACTACAGGGCTTGCCGTTGTCGCAGGCGAAATTACTACAAAAGCCTATGTCGAAATTCCTGACGTAACGCGCGAAACCATCAAAAAAATAGGTTATACAAGTGATCAATATCGTTTTGATGCCGATTCCTGTGCTGTAGTCGTTACGGTTCATAGCCAATCACCCGATATTGCCCAGGGCGTTGATGAAGGCGGCAACAAGGAACAAGGCGCAGGCGATCAAGGCATGATGTTTGGTTATGCTTCAACCGAAACTCCTGAATATATGCCCATGGCATTGGCTTTTTCGCACCGTTTGGTGAAAGAATTGGCTAATATTCGCAAAAATTCACTGCATTTGATGCCTTATTTGCGTCCTGATGCCAAAGCCCAAGTTACGATAGAGTACGGCGAGGACAATAAACCCAAAAGAGTCCATACGATTGTGGTTTCTACCCAACATGATGATTTTGATGAGGAAAAAGCGATGCTTGAAAAAATTAAGGCTGACGTAAAAAGCATTGTTATTCCAAGAGTCATTCCTGCTCATTTGCTTGACGAAAATACGGTTTATCACATCAACCCAACAGGCAAATTCGTAATTGGGGGGCCTCACGGAGATACAGGTTTGACAGGTCGCAAAATTATTGTCGATACTTATGGTGGCAAAGGAGCTCATGGTGGCGGTGCTTTCTCGGGCAAAGACCCCTCGAAAGTGGATCGCAGTGCGGCTTATGCGGCTCGACACATTGCCAAGAATTTGGTAGCCGCAGGCATTGCTGATGAAGCTCTCGTGCAAGTTGCCTATGCGATTGGGGTGGCAAAACCTGTTTCTTTGAACGTAAATACCTACGGTACGGCAAAAGTAAAATTTTCGGACGCTGAAATAGCCGAAAAAATGAACGCTATTTTCGATATGCGCCCAAAAGCCCTTATCGAACGCTTGGGTTTGAAAAATCCTATTTTCTCACCAACCGCCGCCTACGGACACATGGGACGCGAACCTTATACTCAAGAAGTTGAGGTTTTTTATGTCCAAGTTCGTGAATCGAATGGAGTAAAAGAGGAGATAAGAACGAAACAAAAACGCCAAATTGAATTTTTTACGTGGGAAAAATTGGACTACGTAGATCAGATCAAAACGGCTTTTGGACTTTAAGAAATAGCCACGAATTACACTAATTTTCACTAATCTAATTTAATTTGTGAAAATTGGTGTAATTCGTGGCATCATTTACACCACAATTCGTTTATGTTCGAGTGAGCCATTCCCAAAATTGACAATAATTCCTAAACGTTCTTTGGCTAATTTTACATAATTGATAGTTTGGGCAATATGAGCATCTACAATCCCACTCACCGCTTTGATTTCCACAATAATATGCCCATAAACCACAAAATCGGCAAAGAAAGTGTGTGGTAAAACAATGTTTTTGTAAGGCACAAGGTATTGTTTTTCTCTTTCCCATAAAATTTGATGTTGTTTTAGTTCGTATTCTAAAGCATCTTTGTACAGCACTTCGGCAAGCCCACCTCCAAGAATACGGTGTATTTCCATACAAATACCCACTACCTTATAGTATTCTTCTTTGTAAATCAACTCCTGTTGTTTCATAATTTTATTAGTTTTTACACAAATTAAATGTTGCCACGAATTACACTAATTTTCACTAATCTAATTTAATTTGTGAAAATTGGTGTAATTTGTGGCTTTTAGTGTAAAAAAAATATTTTTTTACACTTTTTGAAAGATTTATTGGTAGTTTTTAGGAAAGTTATTTTATTTTAGGTTTGAATTAAGAAATGAAAACACTTATTTTGCGTTCAATTCTTAATTGTCAAACCTTTTTTTATTTAATAATACTATGAAAAAGTTTTTAACTCTTGTGCTTTGTTGTTTTTTAGGAATTTCTTTGACTTATGCTCAAAAAGATGCTACTAAAGTCGAGAAAAATGCAAAAGAAGCCAAACCCATGAAACGTGCCGAAAAACAATTAGAAAACGAAGAATGGGAAGCTACGCTAAAAAGCGTAGAGGAGGCTTTCGCTGATCCAAAAATTAAAGATGCCGATAAGGTAAAACTCTATGAAATGAAGGCGCGCGTGTATGATACACTTACTTTCCGCACCGAAGATGATGCAAAATTGCGTGAAAACATCAAAAATATGCAGGAAAACTACAAAAAAGTAGCGGCGGCAAAAGGCATGAAAAAATTTATCGAGCCTTACAACGACGTGATTCAGTTGGCTGTAAATAACGACACGATTACGCCAATGGTACTCATGAATCGCCGTTTTTTAAACAAAGGCGTTAATTTTTATAACAATCAGGATTACACCAATGCTTTCAAATGGTTGGACTATGCTTCTTTGGCAAACCCTAAAGATACGACAACTTTGGTGTATGGTGTCCAAATTGGTCGTATGGCGGATTCGCCCAATTTTCCAAGAATCCTTACCATGTGCGAACAGTTATTGAAAAATAACTACAAACAGCCTTTAGTGTATGAATATATGTCTTTCATTTTGAAAGAAGAAAACAAGGATTTCGAAAAAGCACTTGCTATTATCAAAGAAGGTCGCAAATTGTACCCCACGAACAAAACCCTTTCTTTGCAAGAAGTGGATATTTATATCAAAACCAACCGTTTGCAAGAGGCGATTACGAACCTCGAGTCGGCGGCAAATGCTGATCCCAAAAACTCACTTCTTTGGTCAAATTTGGGCATTTTGCACGAACAAGCAGGCAGTCCCGAAAAAGCTGAACCTTTTTACAAAAAAGCCATCGAAGCCGATCCAGGCAATTATGATGCAGTCTATAGCATGGGAGCATTCCATTACAACAAAGGCTTCAAATTGGTAAAAGATGCCGCTAATATGGACTTGAAAACCTACGAAAAAGAAGGTGCAAAATTGGAAGAACAAGCCAAACTACACTTCAAAGATGCCCTCCCTTATTTTGAAAAGGCATATTCTTTGAAAAAAGATGACAAACAATTATTGGGCGGTTTGCAAAGTATTTACCGCAATTTGCAAGACGAGAAAAAATTGGAAGAAATTACGAAAGCCCTCGAAAAATTGGGTGAGTAGTTCGTAAATTTGCAAAAACACTGAAAATTACCATTCTTAAATTCAAGAATGGTAATTTTTTTACGTATCATGTAATAAAATAACCATTTATGGTATGAACAAGAAAAAAATCCTAAACGATCCCCTTTACGGTTTCGTAAGTATTCCAAACGAATTGATTTTTGATCTCATCAATCACCCTTTTTTTCAACGCCTCCGCCGCATCAAACAGTTGGGTTTGGCTGAATACGTTTATGCTGGGGCTTTGCATACCCGTTTTCACCATGCTTTGGGGGCTATGCACCTTATGTCTTTGGCACTGAATACTTTGCGAAGCAAGGGACACGAAATTAGCGAAATTGAATACGAAGCCGCCATGATCGCTATTCTTCTGCACGACATCGGGCATAGTCCCTTTTCGCATTCTTTGGAATTTACCTTGCTTTCCGAAACCCACCATGAAACGCTTTCTTTGTTTATTATGAAGCATTTGAACCAAGTTTTTGATCAAAAACTGCAAACCGCTATTGATATTTTTACGAACCAATATCCCCGACAGTTTTTTCATCAATTAGTTTCGAGTCAGATCGATATGGACAGGTTGGATTATTTGCAAAGAGATTGTTTTTATACAGGTGTTTTGGAAGGGACGATTGGGGCGGATCGGATTATTAGAATGTTGGAAATTGTTGATGATCAATTAGTTATTGAGGAAAAAGGAATTTACAGCATTGAGCATTTCCTACAAGCCAGACGGCTGATGTATTGGCAGGTTTATTTGCACAAAACGAACGTAAGCCTCGAACAAATCCTGATCAAAATAATCAATCGGGCAAAGGTACTCTACCAGTCAGGCGAAAATATTTTTTTGATGCCTTTTTTGAAATTATTTTTTGAAAAAAACATAACAGCCGAAGAATTGGCAAAAAATAGTAAGTACCTCGAAGCCTTTGCTCGCTTGGACGATCACGATCTTTGGGCGTGTTTCAAACAATGGACTTTGGCTAAAGATACTATTTTGGCAGAACTGTGCCAAATGCTTTTGGAAAGGCGTTTGTGGCGTTTGGAATATGCTACAGAAGCCTTTGAAAAGGAAAAAATACAAAAAATGCGTGAAAATATCCGAAAACAAAGAAACCTTAATCCAGTAGAAGCCGATTATTTTTTTGCCAGCGGTTCGGTGAGCAATGCGACCTATTTGGCGGGCAACGAAAAAATTACGATCTTACGAAAAAATGGCGTTTTGGCAGATATAACGGCAGTTTCGGACTTGCCCAACATCAAAGCCTTGAGCAAAATAGTTCGAAAA
>JAAFHK010000169.1 GCA_013297565.1 Cytophagales bacterium | reverse complement strand
AACAAAACTGTAATCGACAAAGGCGGAGCCATTCAAGAGAATCGAATCGGCAGGGATAAGTTCTTGGTTGCGGATCAGGATCGTGTCGCCTTTTTGGATTTGCGTAACAGGGCTTGTAACATATTGATTATCAATACTTTTACGACTAACAGAAATAGGAAAATACGATTTGTAATCCCTCTCAAAGGACAGGGTTTCGTAGGTTTTGCGCTGAAAAAGTTTGCCAATCAAAAGAAAAAAAACCAAACCCGTAAAAGAGTCCAAATAACTACCCGTTTGCAAGCCAAAAATTTGGTAAATACTGTAGAAGTACAAAACCAAAATACCCAAAGAGATCGGGACATCGATATTCAACATACGCTTGCGGAGGGCATGAAAGGCTGAAATGAAATAGTCCTGATCGCTATAAACGAAAACGGGAGTGGCTAAAATAAGGCTGACGATATTAAAAAGTTGCCCAAGTTCTGCCTGAATGGTGGCGGCATCGGCAAAATATTCGGGAAAACTCAAAAGCATAATATTCCCAAAAGCAAAACCCGCCATGCCAAGTTGGTATAAAATGCGTTTTTGCGTGTTTTTGGGCTTTTCGGCGCTCATGTTTTGCAGAGTAATGCTGGGTTCGTAGCCAATGGAAGCCAGCAGAATCACGATTTCCTTCAAACTCATCGTTTGCGGATCAAAACTTATACTAAGTTCTTTTCGAGGAAAATTGATCTTAGAACCTTGAATCCCTTTTTTGAATTTGTGCAGATTTTCTAACAAAAAAATACAGGAACTACAATGCACCTGCGGCACATGAAAACGCACTTTGGCAAAGTTATCTTGCTGAAAATCAAGGAGTTCGTTGATTACTTCGGGGTTATCGAGATAAGCCCATTTTTCGAGGTCGAGGTTTGGCGAAATGCCTGCGTGCTTTTCTATAGAATAATATTGACAAAGATCGTTTTGGGCAAGCAAATGATAAACTTCCTTGCAACCTTGGCAGCAAAACTGTTTTTCATCAAAACTAATGACCTGATGATCAAGGCTTAAACCGCAGTGAAAACATTTTTCTTGTTCGGCTACGGCGTTCGGATTTTCAGAAAATTTGGGCATAATTTTGTATTTTAGAACTTTCCAAAAGTTTGGAACTTTTGGAAAGTCATTTTTATATGCTACAAATTTCGCCTGCTTTTTTGGGAAAAAATATGACAAAAATCAGTTTTAAAGAAAAAAATACACATAACTTGTAAAAAAAACGCCAATAGTCCCAAAACTCATACTAACATACCAAAGCAAACGACTGCGGGCAATCATGGCAATAGCCGAAAGAATGATGCTTATTTGGTAAAAAGCCTCCGCCAAATCCAAGATACTGCCTTGCTTGTCGGCTCTTTTACAGATAATTTCATGCCCTTGTGCATCGGCTTTGATCTTGTTTTTTTCCGTTTCATAACGGTCTATTTCTTGTTGAAATTCGGCAATTTGCTTCCGAATCCGTACTTTGTAGGTCGTGTCTAATTGCGGATTCGTCAGGTTCAGGTCAAGAATTTTGAGCTGCGTTTCGAAAAGATTTTGCTTGATACTTTTCGACTGAAAGTAGCTCCATTCGTTATTGGCGGCACTCCTCGAAAGCAAAAGGGCATCGCCTACCGAATTGGAAAAAATGGACGAAATAGACAAAGCAACCGCAATAACCGAAGTGGTTAGCGAAACATATTTTTCAAAAGGGGTTTGAGCGCGCTCCATGCAAAAAGGTTAGATGAAATAGGTGTTTTAGGAAAAAAACTCAAAACAAATTTTCTATTATTTTTTGAGAAATCCCAATTTGAGAAGGTTCGAAACCAAATTTATTTTTCAAGATTGAACCATAAACCGACCGAAAATCGATTTTATAGATCAAATCTCCCTTGTCCAGATTCTCCAAATCGGGTTTTTCGCCTATGATTCTGCCCTTGTTTTTGCCACCAATCACCACCATAGCTCCCGCAGTCCCATGGTCTGTTCCTGTTCCGTTTTCTTTAACCCTCCGCCCAAATTCGGAAAAAACGACTATAGTAACTCTGCCCAATAAATTTTCGGCTTTTAGGTCTTGATAAAATGAAAAAACAGCATCATTCAGTACGGTTAATTGCCTATTATGCAAATTCGTTTGGTTGTTGTGCGTATCGAACCCGCCCAAAGAAGTATAATAAACCTTTGATTCGAGTTTGCCCTTGATCAGTTTCGAAATCCATTGCAGGTTTTTTGCCAAAGGATTATTGGCATAATCGGGCGTATTTTTGGCATTTTTTAGGGCTTATTGAATTTCCGCCATACCTTCCGAAGACGAATAAGCAATTTTTCGGACAAAATCCAGCTGCGGATTGCTCGAAAGTTTCAAGTCGGTTTCTTCCAATTCCGACATTTGTTTCAGCCGATTCGGTTCTTTTAAGGTCAAAGAATTAATATTTTCGGCTTTCAGTGCCAAATTATCAATCGAATCCAAATTAATTGCCGCCAAATTTTCGTCCTTGCACTGAATATCCATAAAACGCCCCAACCAGCCTTTGTTCAGGTATTGGTTCGAGTCCGAAGCCGTCTGCCAAATTTCCTGACTCCTGAAATGCGAACGGTTTGGGTTTGCGTAGCCCACATTTTGGATTATGGACAAATTGCCCTCTTGCGAAATTTGGGCAAAATCTTTCAAAGCGGGGTGAAAACCCAAACTTTCCGCCTTGTTGATGAGTTTGTCCGCCCCAATCCCAATCGTTTTTCGCAATTCGTAGTAAAGCGGATTTTCGAAGGGAACAAAGGTATTAAGGCTGTCGTTTCCTCCGTTTAACTGTATGAAAACCAATAAGTTATCCGTTTCATTCGCACTACTAAATAGCGAAGAAGCGGAAAGAAAATGGGGCAAAACCAACAAACCGCCTGTATAAGTGGCAGTGAGTTTAAAAAAATTTCTTCGGTTCATAGGATTAGCTTTTATTTATCCTTTCAAACTCTCGTCCAAAACCCATTGCAAAACGGCTAAAACTTCGTGAGGTTTAGTGAAGGTTAAGGGTACGTAATTGGTATCGATGTACAAATTATTCTTGTCTAATTTCAAAAAACACCAAGAAAAAGCATTCGTTACGCAACCATAAATAGCCTTTCGGGGTTTTCCTTTCCGTTCATTATAGATTTGGGCGGCGTACATCTCCGCACCGCACTGGGCATAGCCCTTGTCAATTTCTCCATCTTTGGCTTCTATCAAACAAAAGATGGGCGCGCTAATTTCCGCCTTTTTGGTTTCAGCAGATAACATAAAATCACAATAACCCGTCAAATCTTTTGATTTATCCACATCAAATTGGAAACCTGAAAAATAACTGAATAAATCCTGATTATGTCTTTTAAGTTCTTTCAAAATAGGCACTATAATACTTTCCGATTTTGCTTTTTCGGTCGTAAGGGCTTCCTGCTGGGCTTCTTTGAGGGCTTCTTCCAAAAAAATACTAATGTTGGAATAGGGCAAAATAGATTTGGGCAACCAACTTTCCATAATATCATCAAGTCCCAAATTCTCTCTAAGTTGCTCTAATTTTTTAAATTTATTGTACGCCATAGTTTTGAAATTTTTACTTTGACAAAAATAGGAAAAAACTTGCTAAAAAGCCCATTTTTACACAATTTGAAATTCGGGAGTCTTTGCCAAATAATTGAACAGCCTCAAGACGTTTTCGTGTGCATTTTCGGCTTTTGGGTTAAAATCGTACTTCAAAATTGCATTTACGTCCGCATTAAGTTCTTCGTTGGTTTGAAAAATAAGCCGATCTGTCAAGTCTTGGATAATCTCCTGTGGCTTACTTTCCTTGTTAAAATCTAAATTGGGTTCGAATTCCAAACTGCCGACTTCGAATTTTTCGAGTTGCTTTTCTAACCGTTTGGCAAAAGTTTTATTGCCAATGGTCAAAAAATCTACGAATTGGCTTCGGTTCAGGTAAATTTGGGAAGTAAGCCAAAACTTGCCACCGTCCCAGCCTTTTACGTTGGGCTGGTCGAACAAATCCATGCCCTGATTCCTGATCCAAAAAGCCAAAAGTTTGAAATTGGGGTTCTGTATGCCCAATTCTTTGAAAATTTGCACCGCAAAAAGCAAGGGATTTTTGATTTGCGAACCTGCCGTTTCCTTCGAATATTCTTTTTGGAAAACGGAGTTCAAAAAAGGCTTGAGTTCGTAGTCCAATGCTTTTAGTTTTTCGCCATATTCCCGCACCAACTCTTCGGGCGGTGTGTCATAAATAAACCATTTTAGGATTTTGCGCGTGATAAAAAAAGGCGTGTTTTTTTGTTCAAAAATAATATCAATTACCTCGTCAATCGTAAAATTGCCTGTTTTTCCAAAAACCGTTTTTTCGGAATTATCTTTCAAAAAACGGCGATATTCGCCTTTTTGCTCGCCAACCGTAAGCCCTGCCAAAGTCAAAGCCGTATTTTTAATATCGTTTTCTGTATAGTTTCCCTCGCCCAGCGTAAAAAGTTCCAAGAGTTCTCTGCCCAAATTTTCGTTAATTTTACCTTTTCGGTTCTGGTTATTGTCCAAGTATTTCAGCAAGGCGTTCGAATACATCATTTCTTTGACCAAAGTTTTGTAATTTCCGAAACTGTGCTGATCTATAATGCGATAATGCTGAAAAATCCAAAAAGGAACTTTTACGTTTTGCAAAGTAGCTACAAAATGGTTATGCCAAAACAAATTCATTTTTTCGCGCAGCGGAAATTCCGCCTTGTAAAGCCTTTCTACCCACCAAGCCTTAAGTTCCAAACCCGATTTGAGCAAAATTTTGCCTATTTTTTCTGCATTTTGGTTTTCTTTTGCGTCCTGACGCATTTCCTGTAATTCGGCTAAGGTTTGGGGAGTATCCTTAAGGAAATTGGGTTCGCTAAGATCGGGTTGCCGATTCAAAGAACGGTCGAGGAAGGTTTCGAAGCCCAAATTTCGGATTTTAGGGGCTTCTTCGGCAGAAAAACCCAAACGCAAAGACCACAGATTTTCGGTTTTCATGAAAAATAAATTATTTTTTGAGGGTTAAGGCTTTGATGCAAAACGCTGATAAAGGTTTAAAAATTTGATTAAAAAGTGCTTTTTTGTACCTTTGTTTGAAAATTAATGAAATGAACAAAATGAAAAATAACGATTTGGAAACAGGTTTGGCTTTTTTTGAGCAAGGAAACTTTGGGAAAGCCCTCGAAAGTTTTGAAAGATGCTTAAGGAATCACCCTCAAGACGGAAATATTTTGCTTTTGCAGGCTCGATCTCTGTCGGGCTTGGAACGCTTTGAGGAGGCGCTGAATATTTTCGAGCATTTGATCACTTTTAATCCCGATAATGCTGAATTTTATAGTGAAAAAGGCGTAATTTTGTTCAAAAAAGGCAAAAGTGAAGAAGCACTCAAGGCGCTCGATCGCGCCCTCGAACTCGAACCTTCAAATCCCTACCGCTATTCGAGCAGGGCGTACATCAGGGCAAAAACTCAAGACGTTTTCGGGGCAATGGACGATTACCAAAAAGCCATCGAACTCGATCCAGATGACATGATCGCCCTGAACAATTTGGGAATGCTGGAAGAATCATTAGGGTTTTCGAGCTATAAAAACCGTTTCGAAAAAGTAGATAAACTTTTGGGACGCGAACCTACGAATTTTGATTATAATGCCCAAACCAAACCAAGTGAGGAAACCGAAAAAAATATTTCTGAAAAAAAACAAGGTGAAAAACCTGAAAAAACTGAAATAAAACCGACTTATTGGGGAATTATACGCCAAACCTTAAGTTCTGCCGCTACTTTCAAGGAGTTTATTACTTTTGTTAAAAATAAATTTCAATAATGACTACAACGCAAAACACCACTATTCAAATTCAGCACCCTAATGCCCATTTGAAAGGCAAAATTAATTTGCCATCTTCGAAAAGCGAAAGCAACAGAGTCTTGATTATCAATGCTTTAACTCAAAATAAATGCCAATTAGAAAACCTATCAGCGGCGCGTGATACGCTTACTATGCGCCGCCTTTTGGCATCAGATGATCTCGAACTGAACGTGATCGATGCGGGAACTACCATGCGTTTCTTAACGGCTTACTGTGCCATAACAGGTCGAAAAGCAATTCTGACGGGTACAGATCGAATGTGCGAACGCCCGATTGGGATTTTGGTAGATGCCCTGCGGGATTTAGGGGCGAAAATAAGCTATAAAGAAAAAGATAATTTCCCGCCTATTTTTGTGTATGGTTTTGAGCAAGAAAGGAAAAAAATTGTCATCAGAGGGGACGTAAGCAGTCAGTATATTTCGGCTTTGTTAATGGTTGCGCCCGCTTTGCCGCAGGGTTTGGAATTGCAATTATTGGGTTATGTAGGCTCAAAACCTTATATCAACATGACCTTACAACTCATGCAACACTTTGGGATTGATGCTTTCTGGCAGGAAAATACGATCCGCATAAGTCCGCAAAACTATCGCCCTACTTCGTACTTTGTCGAGTCGGATTGGTCAGGGGCAAGTTATTGGTATAGCATGGTGAGTTTGGCGCAAGAGGCTGAAATTGAGCTTTTTGGCTTAAAAGAAAATTCACTACAAGGCGACAAAGCAATTGTTGAGATAATGGATAAATTGGGCGTACAGACCAAATTTGGCACGAATAGCATTTTTTTGACAAAAAAAGAGGCACTTACAGAACTCCAATGGGATTTTACGGATTGCCCAGATTTGGCACAAACTATAGCCGTTGTGGCGGCGGCAAAAGGTATTAGCTTGATAATGAAGGGTGTGCAAAGTTTGCGGATCAAAGAAACGGATCGGATTGCGGCTATAGTGCAGGAAATCGAAAAATTTGGCTGTGATACCCGAGTCATTGGTGATTCGGAATTACATATCTTGCCAGAAAAAACATTACAGATTGCTCATCAAGTAGTTAGCACTTACAAAGATCACCGCATGGCAATGGCTTTTGCTCCTTTGGCGCTTTTGGGCAGTATCCGCATCGAAGAGACTGACGTGGTCGAAAAATCTTACCCAAGTTTTTGGGACGATTTGCGGCAAGTTGGTTTTTCGATTCAATAAAAAAACTACCTTTTTCTTGCTAAAACCATTATTGAAACCTAATTTTGTGTTCGAAATCGAAATAAAAGTGGGATTTTTTGAAAATACTTACAAAACTATGCAAAATCAAGAAAAACGATATACGGTATCGGTTTTTACCGAAAACAAAGTAGGGCTTTTGAGCCGTATTACCGTTATTTTTACGCGCCGCAAGATCAATATCGACAGCCTAACGGTATCGGAGTCGGAAACTAAAGGAATTTTTCGTTTCACGATTGTGATCCATTGCCTGCCTGAAAACATTGATAAAATAGTCAAACAACTCGAAAAACAAGTTGAGGTGTTAAAATCGTTTTATTATGAAGACAAAGATGTGATTTTTCAGGAAATGGCACTTTACAAAATGCCTCCTACAGCTTTTTCCGAAAACGGCGGAATCTTGGAAAACTTGGTAAGACGTTATAATGCGCGGATTTTGAGCATAGAACCCGAATTTATTGTGATCGAAAAAACAGGACACGAAGAAGATACTCAAGCCTTGCTTGAGGAATTGAAACCTTATGGCATTTTGAGTTTTGTCCGATCAGGACGGATAGCCATTGCCAAACCCATGAAACGCTTGAGTGTGCATTTGGAAGAACTCGAAGCGGTAACGGTTTATGATTAGCCTAAATAACTTTATTACAAAAAAAGGCAAGTGTCGGAAAGTTTAAACCTTTCCAATACTTGCCTTTTTTTAAAAATATACCCAATAAAAAGCGTTTTTGTACGGCGAACATTCTTGTTCGCCACAAAAACGAACAAGAATATTCGTTTTACGACACAAACCAATTTTGATTCAGTATAAATGCTTTTTTATAAGACAGCTTCTTTTATTTTCATTTTTTTGCTAATCGTAACAAAACGATAAAAAAGCAAAACCGAAGCCACTCCCAAACCAAACAACAAACCATACCAAATGCCATTTGCTCTCAAACCAGCGTTAAAGCAAAGCCAATAACCTAAAGGCAAACAAACCAACCAATAAGCCACAATCGCTATGCCCGCCGAAACAGTCGTATCTCCAATGCCCCGCAAAGCCCCCAAAGTTACGACCTGCGCTCCATCAAAAATTTGGAATGCCGCCCCCAAAAGCAAGAGGCTTGTCGCTATTCGATGCACTTCTACGTTTTCGACATACAAAAACGGAATTTGTTGGTAAAAAATCAAAATCAAAACTCCGCAAAACATCATAAATCCTGCTCCCATAATAATCGCACTTTTTCCTGCCAACTGCATATTGCGCCGATCCCCCAAACCCAAATAATGGGCAGATCGGACTGCCGCCGCCGCCGAGATTCCTGTAGTTACCAGAAAAGTAGTCGAAACGATATTCAGGGCAATCTGGTGAGCCGCCAAAGTTTCGGCACTTACCCAACCTGTCATAATACCCGCCGCCCCAAACGCCGCCGTTTCCAAAATCATCTGTACGCCAATAGGTGCGCCCATGAGGAAAAGTTTTTTAAATACTTGAAAATCAAGTTTTTCACTAAACAGATTGGCTGTATATTGGCGAAATTTGGGTAAAATAAAAACCAAACTTAACATCACCACTGCCGCTACAATCCTTGAGATCAAAGTAGCAATACCCGCCCCTATCAAACCCATTTCTGGAAAACCAAAATTGCCGTAAATAAGTAAATAATTCAAGAAAATATTAAGCAATGCCGACCCCAAATTGATAATCATGGGTTCGTGTGGCGAGGACAAACCCTC
>JAAFHK010000168.1:7244-8822 GCA_013297565.1 Cytophagales bacterium | reverse complement strand
CTTTGCAAGGTTTGTTACAAGTCCAAGACAAGCAGAGCATTAAAAGCAGAAGAAAAATAGCAGGTTGGAATGACCAATATCTCATGAATATTTTGAAAAATATGCGTTTTTAAGTGCGATTAACCTGGGTAAAAATAGAGTGATTATGAAAACCAAAAATTTTGGCTATCGATCCGTGAAAAAGCCCATACGAAAAGCCATGAAAGCTAAATTGTCCTACTTCAGATACCAAGCCGTCAAGCGAAAAAGGCATTTTGAGAGAAGTATTTTCATAAAAATTTTTGACTTGCAAATAATAGCCGTATTCGTCATTATAAGCGGGTAATATCTGATCGTAATAAGTAAAATAAGTACGAAAATAAATACCCAATACAAGCATCAACAAAACCCAAAAAAAGCCTTTTTCGATCTTCTTAAGCCAATAAATAAAATTCATGTCCTTATTCTGTTTATTTTTTGGCTTCTTTGCGCATAGCCACCATCAAAAAATAGACAAATCCGCCCACAATAAAGCCCAAAATTCCGATCATGCTGACCATGCTTGCTGTACTCATAAATGTTAGATTTTTTTAAACGAAATTTCCCAAAGCTAATTATTTTTTCGATTCTAAGCGAATCTCATTGTTCTTTCCTAAAATAGGCTTTCAGCGTATCGCCTCGCCCCAGCAGGCTTAGGCTTGTATTAACGGCATTTTTAGCAAATTGTAAAAATGGATTATTTTCGGTTTTTTGCCTCAAGGCTTCATCTGCGGTTCGGAAATCATTGATATTTTTTTGGCTTTCGTAATGGTGCTGGTATCGCCCAATGCTTATGCCTGTAGTCAAGATTTTTATTTTGCTAAAACCCTCATTTTCAAATACTTGCTTGATAGTTCGTGGTGTATAATAGCTCAAATGTTCGGGATATTCTACGATTGTCCATTTTTCTTTCAATAGGTTTCGAGAAATAGAATTAAAATTGGGCGTGGTTAGATAAACCAAGCCTTTTTCACGCAAAATAGCCTTAAAATTCGCTATTTCTTCCTGCGGATTATTAATATGTTCGATCACCTCAAAAGAAGTAATCACATCAAAACTTTCAGCTTCATAATTGCTTCGATTTAAAGCCCCTGTTTGCATTTTAATTCCTTTTTTTTCGCAAACTGCCACCGCTTCGGCGGTGTATTCTGTCCCAAAAACTTCCCAACCTTTTTCTTTTGCCACTGCCAAAAAATGTCCATCTCCACAACCTACGTCTATGATTCGATTGGTTTTTCTAAACGGCTCAAATTCTTCCAAAAGTTCGGCATAACGCTTTAAGGTAATAGGCGAAATTTGGTGATCTCTTGGATATTTTTGATAATACGCCTGTAATTCCTCCACAGTCGGGATCAAGGCAGCAAATACGAAACCGCAAGATTGGCAAGACTGAAGGTGCGCAAAAGCATACATTTCGATAGGTCTGAAGTGGGCTTTTCCGCACAAAAAACAATTTTGATGCAAAGTTGGCATTTTATCTTATTGGGCTTTTCAATTTTTTTACAAATTTACAAAAAATTATGACTAATTTTGCTTCCAAAAATTTATCAATTTCCAAAT
>JAAFHK010000168.1:0-7234 GCA_013297565.1 Cytophagales bacterium | reverse complement strand
AAATCTCAAAAAATATCTCCATGAGTGCGCCTATCACACACATCGACCTGAACCAAATCCAACGCCGCAATGTAGCGGATCAGTACGAACAACCTGATTTTTATAACGTAGAGGGACTTTTGACAGAAGAGCATCATCTCATTCGCCAGTCGGTTCGAGATTTCGTCAAAAAAGAAATTAGCCCAATCATAGAAGACTGTTGCCAAAAAAATTATTTCCCAAGCCATTTGGTTAAAAAATTTGGTGAAATCGGTGCTTTTGGACCCACTTTGCCAACCCAGTACGGAGGTGGCGGTTTGGATTATATTGCCTACGGAATTATCATGCAGGAAATCGAACGAGGCGATTCGGGTATGCGTTCAACGGTTTCTGTCCAAAGCTCCTTGGTCATGTACCCAATTTATACTTATGGAACTGAAGAACAGCGCAAGAAATATTTACCAAAATTGGCTTCAGGCGAAATGCTGGGCTGTTTTGGTTTGACTGAACCCAATCATGGCTCCAATCCAAGCGGCATGGAAACGCGCTTTGAGGACAAAGGCGATCATTATTTGCTAAATGGAGCAAAAATGTGGATTTCGAATGCACCCGAAGCCGATATTGCGGTAGTTTGGGCAAAAAATGAACAGGGACGCATTTATGGTTTGGTTGTGGAACGTGGCATGGAAGGTTTTAGCACACCGACTACGCACAATAAATGGTCTTTGCGGGCAAGTTGCACAGGCGAATTGGTTTTTGACAATGTAAAAGTGCCAAAAGGCAATTTATTACCCAATAAATCAGGTTTGGGCGCACCTATGATGTGCCTGGACTCGGCACGCTACGGCATAGCTTGGGGAGCTATTGGGGCGGCAATGGACTGCTATGACACTGCCAAACGCTACACGCTTGAAAGAATCCAATTCGGCAAACCGATTGCCTCGTTCCAATTAATCCAGAAAAAATTAGCCGAAATGCTTACCGAAATCACCAAAGCACAACTTTTGGCTTGGCGATTGGGTGTGTTGAAAAACGAAGGCAAAGCAACCACAGCCCAAATTTCGTTAGCAAAACGCAATAACGTAGATATGGCGCTTACCATTGCCCACCAAACACGCCAAATGCTGGGTGGAATGGGTATTACAGGCGAATATCCAATTATGCGCCACGCCGCTAACCTCGAATCGGTCATTACTTACGAAGGCACACACGACATTCACTTGTTGATTTTGGGGAAAGAAATTACAGGCATTGCGGCTTTTGAATAGCATAAATACTTGATAGTCAAACTTTTGGAAAGTTTAAAACTTTCCAAAAGTTTAGTCTAATTTTACAACTTTGCCTAATTTTATTAACCTCAAATTTGATCGGTCTTGGCTCACTCCTTTTTGAGTTTGGAGCGCTTCTTGGAAAGTCATGCCTGTAAATTCGCAGTGTTCCAGATACAAAAGAGGAGAAAATAAAGTCGGTTCTTTGAACTCCATAATGGGTTTTAGGCTTCGCAAAGAATCAAAAACTTCCGCCCCTACCAAACGGTGATAATCGTCAATCAGGCAATATTCATAGCCTTTTTTCTGCCAATTGGGTATTTCCTTTTCAAACCTAATAATTTGATAATCAATACTTTGCGGCAGAAAAGCCTGAATATTGATCCCTACAGTCCCTACTAATTTTGTGATTTTTTCTTGCTCCAGATATTCGACTATTTTCGGATAGTAGGTTTCTGTATAATCGTAAATATGGGTTTTTAACAGATAAAATTGGTAGGAAAACAAAAGAAAAAGCACTACGTAAAAATTCCATTTCTTTAAGATATTAATTTGTAACATAGACTTTAGTCTGTGGCACAGACTAAAGTCTATGTTACAAAAAACTTGTTTTAGCGTTTCGAAAGCCAAAAAGTACAAAATGGGTAAAATAAACAAAATTCCTCTTGGGGCTTTGGCAAGAAAGGACATTTCGAAAAGAGTAAAGACCGTAATAAAAAGTAACATACGCTTTAGCGTGTGTGTATTTTTTAGCAAAGAAAACACGCTACTGATTAAAGCAATTAATAAAATAGGCGATTCGAAACGGAACAGATATTGGAAATAATAATCGAGATCGAAATAAAAAAAATGGGCTTCGTGCCAAACATTTACATTTTTCCTTTGTCCAAAAAGCACAAACCACCATTTGGCAGGATAGTTCTTCCAAGAAAGTCCCAAAACCATACCCAAGAATTGGTAAAAAAACATGGGAAGGATTGATAGAAATAGGTTTTTTAGGTCAAAAGACCTGCAAAGTTGAAATATTTTAGAAATAACATTTCTTAAAGAAATGTTATTTCTTGATAAAATAGAAGTCAAAAAAACGACAAGGGCAAACGGTACGAGAAGCAATATTTTATAATTGACCGTAAGCATAAAACCTACAAATCCGTAGAAAAAAAGCCATTTTTTCTCTGAATACGCCCATAAAATTCCTACAAAAAGCAAAGAACTTAGGGCTTCGATGGTCAGGGAGCGCGTGCCATACACTCCATAGGTCGAAAGTCCAAGAAAGAGCAAAAAAAGCATTTTTTCAAGAAAAGAATAAGAGAAAATTTTGGAAAGCCAAGCCACAAAACACCAAACCGCCAAAACACTTAAAAGGGCATTGATGTATTCGAGAATTAAAAAATCGGGAATGATTTTATAAATTGCGGCAAAAAAAAGAAAAAAACTTGGGCTAAGGTGCTGAAACAGGTTTTCAAAATTGCCTTCGCTTATCTGCCTGATAACCAGAAAGTTATAAACCGAATCGTATTCTTGCAGACCGACTTTTTCTAATTTCCAAACCCTAAGAAACCACAGAAAAAAGCAGAGAAGGAAAGAAATAAAAACTTTGCGTGTGGGATTCTTCATGCACAAAACGGTACGGGTCTATGGAGGACTTAATCCAATAGGCGGGTTTCCAAAATTTCCTTGAATTTTCGTAGAATTCCGATAATTTCCGAAAGTGCCTGCTCTATTGTACAATCGTAGGCTCTCGAAATGTCATAGTTTTTATCTTTCATGGTTACAAAATACCAAAGTCTGCCCACTACATAACAACCGTACATGGGTTTTCCGTTTTGATTTTTGGTTTGTGCCACCAAAAAAGCTTCGATTAATTGGGCAATCGGATCGCCGTTAGGGTCTTTTTCACGTTTGTATTCCTGAAAATGGAAATAGGGTATTTTTACCAAATCCAAAATTCCCTTGGCAACCATGAAATCCGTTTTAGTTTTCAAATAATAGCCTTCTACCTCGCTTTCTACGGTCTTTTCGTAATAAGTGCGGTAACGAGGATTGGATTTTAAGCCCGCCAAATCAATGACAAAAGCAATAAAATTCATTTTTAAATCCTCCTCATTCCAAGCGGTTATGTTCGCATTTACTTCTTTGAGTATTTTTTTAAAAGTGATTTTTTCGGCTTCATCAAGGGACAAGACAGGATTATGTAACCATTCAACTAACAGACTTTGATCGCCTTCATTTTTACTCAAAGCAAATGTATCGATCAATTCGGCTTCCGACCATGTTCTTATTTTTCTCTTTGCCATTGCCTTTTTTTAGTAATTTACACAAATATAAATATTTTTTTTCATGTTTTAGCAACCTTTGTTTCGTTTTTCGATCTGTAAAGAAAAATCATTTTTATCCACCAAACAAATTAAGGTCATGCAAGCGAAATTTTTGAAACCGATTGTTCTCTCTTTCTTTTTTGCCGTTTTGTTGAGTGCGAATACTTTTGCACAAAATCTTTTGGGTACGGCAGGCAAAATTTGGTATGATGACAGTTATATCTACGTCAATCTGGTCAATCAAGGTATTTTGGTGATCGATAACCATGACGTTCGCAACCCCCAAAAAATTGGCTTTATTGCTATCGAGGGCAATGTCGATATGGCAGTTCGGGGCAATATTTTGTATGCCAATAGTTATGAGGATTTGGTAACGATTGATATTACTAACTTCAAGGCAGTCAAGGAGTTAGACCGTATCAAAGGCGTTTTTTCGCATCGCCGTTCGTTTAATAATACGGCTCGGAATACTGTAGGCTGGCAATCGGGCAACGATCTTAATTCTTTTCTGAACAATCTTGCCCAAACCCTTAGCGGTAACGGACTTAATTCGGGCAATCGTGGTTCAGGTCTGTTAGGCGGTTTGACAGGCGGTGGCATTTTGGGCGGAAACGGCATGGGCGGCAATAATATGGGTTTGGCACAAAGCGTCAATCCGATTAGTTCTGCGGGTGGCGGAAGTGGCGGAGGCGGTTCGATGGCGTGTTTTACGCTGAAAGACAATTATTTGTACGCTATTGATGCTTCGGATTTGCATATTTTTGATATTGCCAGCCCAAACAAACCTTACAAAACCGAAAATACAGTCAAAATTAATTCCGATATCGAAACTATTTTTAGTTACGAAGAAAAATTGTTTGTGGGTTCGCAAACGGGAATGTATATTTTCGACATCAAAAACAGGGCATATCCGCAACGTGAAGGCACTTACAAACATACCAGAAGTTGCGATCCTGTGGTCGTAGAAGGTGATTATGCGTATGTAACCATGCGGGACGGTAATCTTTGCGGCAATGCGGTCAATCAGTTGGACATTATCGATATTAGCAATTCGATGAACCCCAGAAAAGTAAAATCGTATAATATGACTAATCCGCACGGTTTGGGGATCGACAAAGGGGTGCTTTTTGTATGTGATGGACGTGATGGTTTGAAAGTCTTTGATGCTTCTAACCCTAACAATATCAGACAGTTAGCTCGTTTTGCCAACATCACAACGTATGATGTCATTCCGAATGCCAAACGCAAAATTTTGATTATGGTCGGTTCGAACCAAATTTTTCAATACGATTATACCGATCCGAACAATCCGCAACAGTTGAGCAGTTTAGCCGTTTTGGGCGAAACGAAAGCGGAAAGGTAAAAATAAATTGAATTTTGATGAACAAGCCAATAAAAATACTAATTTTATTGGCTTGTTTTGTTTTGAAAAATACTTTACCAATCTTAAAATGAAAACCAAATCATTTAAACATTTTCAGAATCCGCAAACGGTTCTGGATTTGTGCGAAGAAATCCGTCAAAGGCACTCGAAAGGTTATGCCGCAGTTTTGGAAAGTATGATCGCACAAATGCGAAATTATTTTCAAAATCAATTCCCACATACGGACAGAAAAGCGGGGCGTTCGCGCTTCGAACAGACTGATTCTGAACTCATTAAGCCTCGTTTTTTGGTGGCACTTTCAGGCGGAATCGATAGTTCTTTGGTAGTGGCGCTGGCAGTAAAAGCCGTAGGAACGGATCATGTTTTACCAATCACCATGCCTGCTCGTCCCAACGATCCTTGCGTTCAGATGGCTGAAATAGTCAGAGATTATTTGAATTTTCCCCATGTCAAATTGCCCTATTTGATTGATATTCAAGAAATTATAAAAATCCATGTGCAAACTATGGACTCCCTAAGTATTCCCCAAATCGAACTAAGTTCGAAAAACACCCAAAACAAAGAGCAAAAAATGCGTTCAGGGAATTTCGCCTCAAGGGTTCGGGCGGCGGTTTTGTACGATTTTACTCGATCCGTTCGGGGTAGGGTTTTGGGAACGGTAAAT
Source organism: Cytophagales bacterium (assembly GCA_013297565.1). GTDB lineage: Bacteria > Bacteroidota > Bacteroidia > Cytophagales > Thermoflexibacteraceae > JAAFHK01. Next base: position 1,621 of record JAAFHK010000168.1, on the reverse strand, counting down.
CGAAGTGAGTTTTGTCAGGGCTACAACAGCAAATACGGAACGCCCATTTCTTACGATTTTGGTGTGTTAAATAATTTGTACAAAATCGATATTTACCACTTGGCGAAACTGCTCGAAATGCCCAAAATTATTCTGGAATCTGAACCCACGACAGGTTATTTCGAGGGACAAACGCACGAAGGCGAATTGGGGGCAAGCATCGAAGAACAAGATATTTTTGCGTATTTATTGTTCGAAAAAAATATGAAGATTGAAGAAATTGTAAAAAAATATGGTGCGAATGAAGAATTTGCCAACCTCATGCTGTACCGTTATCGAGTTTGTCAGCACAAAAGAGTTTTGAACGAAAAACAAGAACAAATCATAATATAGCGGTAATTCTCTCTACTCAAAATACCCAAAATCCTCAACCAAAACCTGATAAATTTCTTCCAAAAGACTTTGAGAAAGGGCATTTATTTCCTCAAACCGATCCAAAAGATCGCTAAGAGATTGATTTTCAGCGTATTTCCGAATTTGTACCAAACCCGAATGCGGAGTAAGAAAATCGGCGTAGGCGAAATATTGAAAATAAGGTTCGTTTTCCAAACCTACATGATACAAATTTTGTCCTTTGCAATAATGGAAATTCCAATAACGGTACAATTCTGTAACTTTCGCGACCAATCTGAAAGCCGTACTTTCTGTGCTAAAAGCCTCATTCACAAAAGGTTGTAAAACGCTTTGCCAAAAACTATCTTGCAAAGTAGGGCAAAGCGGATTATCGACAAAGACTTCAGGCGTGTCGGGAATCGGATTGTTTTTCTCAAATTTTGTTACTACGCAACGGTTTTGTGCCAAACCGTAAGCCATGCACATGGCGTAAAAAACATTTTCTTTTTGCGGGTTTTTCCCAAAATCGGCTTGCCAAATGTCATATTGATTTGCCCAAAGCGGATATTTTCCGCTGATTGCCTTACTAATCCCAAACCAAAGAAATAAAGTTTTTGCTGATTCTAAATCATACGCACAATAAGAACGGCTATTTGCTGCCCCACTTTGAATTTGGGATTGATTGACTTGGGAGATCGAGGTCATGAGCATAAACCACACAGAATCAGGCTTTTGTGTCATGCGTTCGCAGGTATCTTGTCGCAAACGAACAGGCGTGTTATCGTCCATAAAACCTACAAAAGTGCCATCAGGGTGTCCGTAAGTTTTTTTATTATTTCGTTTTTCGTCTTTCAAAGGCAAACCACCAATTATTTCTGTACTATTTTTTTCGGATTTTGTCATATCCCTTTTAAAATCGTACATAGGTTGGCGTTCTGGTCGAGAGCGCCCAAAATCATATCGAGGTTGGGGTATCATTTCCGAATTTTTTTCTATTTTTGGCAAAAGCAAGCGAATATCAACCTTGTTTTCTGCTGAAAAATTGACTTTTTTCGCCTGTTCAATATACGGCACAGCAAATTCTTCAGTGTCCTTTTCGCTATCCCACTCAAGGCGTAAATCTCTGCTTTTGAGGTGTGTAAAATCGTGCAAAGAAATTGTATTTTTTCGTTTTTCTACAAAATCATATTTCCAAACCGTAAAAGCCACAGGCCACTTTCCTTGCAATTTAAAAAATTCATTACTGGTC
>JAAFHK010000167.1:4849-8841 GCA_013297565.1 Cytophagales bacterium | reverse complement strand
ATTATCGATTCAATCGGAGGAGTTTCCCTGAAAGTATGTTTGAGAAACTGATTTTGAGAATGCTCAATCATAAACCATTGATTTACAAAGAGTTAGTTGGATATGTTCCCTAAACGGTAATACCTAATTTTTTAAATCATTTTAATAGAATTAAACACCAATTTGAAAAGTTTAGCATTTTTCAAATGCTTGATTATCAATCTCTTGTTTGCTATATACTACGCATTTATCAGGCAGTTGCAATAAATCATTTTTGTAAGTTTTTTAATGATCTCTTCACTTATTTCCAAATTTCCCAAAGCAAGAACCCGATCAATACCAAACCAAAGGTAATCCCTGTTAGCCATTTGTAGAAAGTATAAAAATGAAATGCCTCATCAGGGTTTTTCAAATTTTCACGTCCCAAATGTTCATGATATTCCCGATGACAAGTCGGACATAATTCAACCGTTTCTTTGTTTTCGCCAAAAGTAGATTTGGGCAAAATGTGGTGTGTATCCAAATAGGTTACTTTCTTACATTTATCGCAAGCCCTTTTTTCCTTTTTCATACGATTTCGGGGGTTAAGATTCGAAAATCAAAATGTACTACCCACAAATCGGGGGCAACCTCGATCATCATCATCGAATTTTTTAACCACACCGATTCAGGATTTTCCTTGCACACATACCACAAACTCATATCGGCAAAAATAAGATCAGGTATATCAAGCAAGGCAAATAAATTCATGAGTTTTTCAAGCAAAGTTCCTTCAACTTTGTGGCGTTTTTTTGAGGGAATGGCAAAAATAAATGCACCTGAACCGCCCATTTTACACTGAAATTTATCAGGTTCTTCGACAATTATTTCACTCAAACGTTCATCTAATAATTTCACGCCTTCCGAATCGGAAATGCTGATCAAAAATTCTACTTGTTTTCGGATTTTTTCTAACCATTCTTCTCTGGAAATCAGACACTTATAATGAACTTGTAACAAACCCGATTCGTAGGTTTTCGTTTCGATTAATTCCAATTTTCTAAAAGGGCGATCATCTTGGAAAAGTTTTATGCCATTGCCGAGCAAAACAGGAATCACAGAAATAATCATTTCATCAATCAAATCTTCCCGCAAAAGCGAATTGACTAAATCTGCTCCGCCATCACAGAAAATATCCTTTCCTGTCTGCTCTTCTTCGGCATATTTCAACCAATGGACAAGACTTTTCAATTTTTCAGTCGAAAAAATGAGGTTTCCTTCGGTGGGTTTTTCTTGGCGAGTAATCACGTAAGTTTTTTTGTCTTCGCTATTCGGGTAATTTCCATTTTGTTTCAAAACCCAATCGTATGTTTTTCGACCAATTAGAACCGTATCGACTGTAGCAATAAAATCGGAATAACCATAGTCTTCTTCCTTACCGTTGTTCGTGTCCGCACGAACGACATCGAGAAAACTTAGATCGTCATTTGGGGCGGCAATGTAACCGTCCAAACTTTGGGCAATGTAAAGAATGAGTTTGCGGGGCATAGTTTTAGAGTATGTTTAGAAATTCAGCAATCTTTTCTTGCGATTCTTTAAAAATGGGTATTGCTTTGTAATTTTGTATAAAATCACCACAAATTATATGAAATTACGAGACAAATCTTACGTTTTTAAAGTAAAAAAATTTGAACCCTTAAACGACACCCAATGGGCAAATATACAGGATTTAGTAGAAAAAAGAAATACTCGAGGTCGCCTCGTCAAATTGATTTGCGCCAGATACTGAATGGGATTTCATTTCTTGTCCGTACAGGCTGTCAATGGCGAAATGCAAACGAAAAATACGAAAAAATGGCTACATTATACGAATATTTTTCAAAATGGAAAAAGGATCAAAATTTGGATAAAATCTAAAAAGACTTGTTTTGCTTCAAATAGATCAAATGGGACGCAATCCTATGCCCAGTTTAGGAGCTATCGACAGCCACGAGCATCAAAACGGCACCTTTGATCAGATAGGACACAGGTATCGATGGAAACAAGCGAAATTAATGGAAGAAAACGCCATATCATGGTAGATTCGCAAGGCTTTCCTTTGGCAATTCATGTAGGAGCAGCCCATGAAAATAATGGAAAAACAGGCATAGAATGTTTGGCACAAGTATTAAATAATTACGAATTTATACAAATTATTACATCTGATGCTACCTACAAAAACGCCTTCGGAAAAGAAGCGAAAGCTTGCGGAATCTCGGTAGAAATTAGCCAGAAGCCTCCTTCTGAACAAGGTTTTGTGTCGCAAAAGCATCGATGGCAGGTCGAAAGATCGTTTTCTTGGCTTAATTTCGTATCGAAGATTGGCAAAAGACTACGAAAAAACCGCCGAATCTTAAGCGGTTATGATCCAATTAGCTTTTATTTCTTTAATTTTAAACAATTTTTGACCTTTAAATTTCTAAACATACTATTAAAATTGTTTTTTATAAAAAAAATCCTTTACCCTTTTCATGACTACTCATTTTTTATTTCAAACTTACTCGATTTGATAAATAATTTCATATTATTGTAACCGTTTTAATTCCAAAAATTCTCGAAAGTTTATGCTCATCAAAGATGTCAATTCACCCGAAGAATACCTCGAACAACTGCCTGAAGACAGAAAAAAGGCGATTGTCAAACTAAAACAAGTGATTGGTGCCAATCTCCCACTTGGTTTTGAGGAAACGATAACCTACGGACTTATTGGTTTTGTAGTCCCAAAATCCATCTATCCTGATGGTTATCATTGCGATCCGCAGTTACCTCTGCCCTTCATCAGTGTAGCTTCCCAAAAAAACTACATTGCTCTTTACCATCTTGGAATCTACGCCGACCAAGCACTGCTGGATTGGTTCGTGGATCAGTATCCCAAACACAGCCAGACCAAACTGGATATGGGGAAAAGTTGTATTCGATTCAAAAAAATTGAACAAATTCCTTACGATTTGATTGGAGAATTGGCGCAAAAAATGTCTTTGCAAAGATGGATTGAAGTGTATGAAACAAATCTTAAGCGATAAATCTAAGGAGCAATTTAAAAAATAGATACGCAAAAAAACTACCCGCTAAAGCCCCACAAAGTAGGTCACCTGCATAATGTACGCCTACATAAATGCGGCTGTAGGAAACTATGCCAGCCCAAGTGAAAAAAAACAAGCCTACTTTTGTGCGCTGTGTAGGGAAATAAACTCCTGCCAAAAGAAACAAAAAAGTGGCTAAGGCAAAGGTATTGGCAGAATGGGAGGAAATAAAGCCGTACTCGGAACAACCAACCAATAAATAGACATCTTTTTTGATTTCAGGATTGCTACAAGGGCGAAAACGCTTCACAGTTGGTTTCATAAGGTGCGAAGCGAATTGATCAGCGGCTGTAATCGTTAGGGTAATGGCAAGCAATACATAAATGACTTTCTTGCGAAAATGGTAAATCAAAAACCCAATAATTAGGGCGTACATTGGAAACCAAGTCTTGGTTTTGGTTATCCAAATCATGGGCGTATCTGCCCAAGGCTGGTGCAGACCGTTTAGAAAAAGGAAAAGGGATTTGTCGAGTTGATCCAGCGTTTCGAGCATGGGGTCGTTTGTTTGAATAAATAAAAGAGGTTCTGTATTCTGTGAGTCTGCACAGGCTAAAGCCTATGCTACACCCAAAAATAATTCAGTTTGAGGAAAAAAAGCGTTTTTAGGGAATGGGATCATAGCCGCTACTACCCCAAGGGTGGCAACGGCTGATCCGTTTGATTCCTAATCTAAAGCCCTTTAAAAAACCGTATTTTTGCAAGGCATCGAGCATATATTCCGAACAAGTGGGCGTATAGCGGCACGCAGGCGGAAGCATAGGACGAAGGGAATATTGGTAAAAACGAACAAATCCGATTAATAAATAAGAAAAAATTTTGGAAAGCATGATTTATTTCATATCTACTTCTAAGAAAAACTCATTGCCTTTCGAACGGTCAATGATGTCGACCTCATGTCCGCCAAATCCTTTC
>JAAFHK010000167.1:0-4839 GCA_013297565.1 Cytophagales bacterium | reverse complement strand
TTTTCAGGCGCTCCGTATTTATGTGTAAAATAATCCAAAAATTCGGCTTCTAAGGCTTCATAATCTTCTTTGTTGTCGATTTTGATAAAAATCGCAATCATTTTGAGTTGATTATCTTTGAAAGTATATTTAATGGTGGCGTGTTCGGTAGGGCTGATCTCCTGTTTGTAATTGAGAGATTCGGCAGTTTCCGTAACCAATTCGGCAGTTTCAATTCCTTTTACGTGTTCTTTGGTATCAAAAAGCGAGGTATTGCGAATAGCTCCGTCATACGAAAAAGTCAATTTTTTAAAATCTGGACTGTAGGCATCGTATTTGGTTTGTTGATCACTTTTAACGGGTGCAGAACTTTCGGTGCTTGTCGTTTTGGCTTCTTCTTTGGGTTTATCTGTCTTGGCAGGTTCGGACGAACAAAAAGTAGTAAGCAAACCTATAAGCAAAAGGGCAAAAAATGATGTTTGGCGGTTCATGGGATTCAATATTAGAAAAATGTAAGAAAATTTTAAATATTCGTTGGAATAGAATCAGGCATTGGAAAAGCAAGTTGATGTTTTTTTGTATCAAAAACAAGTTTTTTTTCAAAACAATTATCATTTTCAATAAGTTCCCCGTTTTGGTAAAGCCTAAAACGCTAAAATAGGAAGTAAGGAAAATCCTCGAATTACAGCTAATTTTCTACCTAAAGAAATAATTATTGCGTTTTTCAAGTCTTAGGTCTTTGAGAATAGCTGATTTTACGCCAATATTAAACGTATAACCTTGTTGAGGTCCGAAAGGAATCCACATCACACTCATTGTCCAGCAGTGTAGGTCGCGGGCAATGTTAAAATGCGTATAACTAAAATCTTCTGCCTTAAAATCATAGCCCGATCCAAAAGCAATTTTCCATTTCTTGGTAATGCTCACATCTCCATTGAAACTTAGGGTTTGAATTAAGTTCGAGGGGCGAAAACCGTCTTTGTTGTAATTAATATTGTATTGGATAGCCAAACTCCATGGCAAATCCCAGTCCATGTAAAGATGTCGGTTGGCATTGATGTACCTAATGGCATCGGCACTTGCCGTTTCAGTCGCTTTCAGGGGTTTATTGGCGCGGGGCTGTAGGTTGGTACTCACGCCCAAACGCATATTTTGGATAGTTCCCAGCCCTTGCCCACGGTTTATGGCATATTCATCTCTGCGGATTTGAGTTACGTTCTTTGGGTCTTTGGGATCAACAGACTGTAACTCGATATAATAAGGATCAAGCGTTCCGCCCAAATTGATACTAAAACGTTTGATATTGGTATTGGCAGAAAAGCTAATGGGAGCAAGTTTGAATTGGGGGGCTATCATGTTGTAACCTGTTGATAAAGAAAGATTTACAAGTTGTATTTTTGCTCCTTTGGTTTTGGCACTGTCGCCTTTAGAGCGCATTTTGGCTTCGATCACATTGCTCAAACTAAAGCTGATCGATCCCGATTCGCCCTGTGAAGGTGCGCCTTGATTACCCGCTATTTTTGCTCTTTTCTCAACCTGATTAGTGATAGGATTGACAAGTTCTTGAAAAAAACCAAATTGATCTTGCGAAAAATCGGGTACATAACTCAAGCCAATGCTTGGGCTTAGCGTATTGCGGATTGCCTGAATGCCAAAAAATTTTGGAAAAAAAGTCATAAAAAGGCGCGTAGTAATGCTGGCACTCGCACTGTAGGAGTTGAAGCGCGAAAACTGCCGAAGCGTGTCGGTTTTGAGCCTATTATTGACATATTCGAAACGGTACTGTTCAGGATACCAAACCTCTCGGTAGGAAGCGCTTAAACTTAGCTGAATATATTTGGCAATCGTCATGTTGGTTTGGATCGGAATCGAGTGCGTCATGCCCATAGTTGAGCCGCGCCAAAGGCGGTTAAAAGATTTTGGGGCAAACGGAACGGTATCCCTTAAAGCGCGTCCTTCAGGACTCAAAAAATTGATCACATTGCTCAACTCCCATTTTGCTTCGCCTGAATAAGAAAAACTTAATTCACTTAACAAAGATTTTTTTGTACTATTTTTCTTTTTGAAAGGAAAAATACTGTTCATTTGTAAGCGCGCATCGGGCGAAACAGTCGTTGTCCGTGCCACAATATTTTGCATAACCCGCAAATTCATACCAAAAGTAAAAGGCGTACCTGTAAATGTTTTGGAATAGGCTACAGAGGAGTTGGCAGAAGATTGGAGAAAATTATTGACCAAAAGGGCGTTATTGCGATTAAAAGTATTGGTCATGGCGCTTACAGAAGCCGAAAAACGGCTCGAACCGCGCGATTCGGGTGTGTGCGTCCAATTCAGTTGAAAGTCGTTATTGATAGTAGGGTCTAACTGACCCAAAACCTCCCTTGTATTTTGGCGGTAATTAAAACTAAAATTTCCGCTGTATTTATAGCGTTTCCGATACGTAGAGCGGGTATTAATCCCATAACCGCCTTTGCTATAAATTTCGCCCAAAATGCTCAAATCCACGTATTCATTCAAAACCAAATACAAACCGCCACCTGAAAGAAAAAATCCCCGATCTCGGCTTTCGCCGTATTGGGGCATGACAAAACCCGAAGTCCGTTTGCCCACTTGGGGAAACATTCCAAAAAAGAAGCCCAGTGGAGTCGGCACGCCCCCAATTTCGAGCAAAAAAGGACCCGAAGCAGTAACTTTGTTGGGCATGACTTTCATGCGGCTTGCACGGATTCCGTAGTGCGGATGCGGCAGATCACAGGTTGTATAAATACTGCGTGCAGAATAAAGTGTCCCTTCTTCGTTGCGTTTGACCCGATCACTCACAATAAACCCATCACCCTGTTTGCTCGAAGTACCCGAAATTACGCCTTTTTTGGTTCTAAAATTATAATCAATGCTATTTGCTTCATAACTTTCTCCTCTATTTTTGAAAACAGGAGTGCCTGTTTCCTTGCCTTTATCGTCTTTTTTGCCGCTTCCTCTTGCCTTTACCAAATTCGTGGTTTGGTCTATTTCTATAAATTCGGCTTTCAAATCCAAATCTCCGTATTGGATTTCGGCTTGTCCGTAGAGGTAAATTATTTTGCGCAAGACATCAAAGCGCATCGAATCCTTTGCTTTGTAAAGAATCGGGTGTTCTATTTCAGCCGTTTTTTGTAAAGTGTCCATTCGAATCGTGTCCTGTCGAAGGGTCAAACTATCAGCCGTTTTTTGCGTTTTCTGCCCTGTATTGGGTTGCGCCCAAGCGAATTGTCCTACGAAAAAAAGGCTACAAAAAGCAAAAATTCTAACAATGGCGGTTTTCATGAAAAGTATTGAGCAAAGGTTATAGTCTGCAAACCCTACAAATTTATTCAAAGGTTGCAAATAGCTTTGTGCTTTTAAGTATTTTTGGGCAAAATTATCAAAAAATAACCTTTCTAAAAATCAATTTTTCGAAAAAATACAGGAAAGGGATTCGGAAATTACGAATTTTTTACTAATTTTCACTTTTATTTTAATCCCTTTTTTTATGAATAAACCTAATACAAACCCCGAAAGAGAGGAAATAATTCGCCAGTATATTGAGGCGTACAACGGTTTTGATATTGGCAAAATGTTAGAAAATTTAGATCAAAATATCTTGTTTAAAAACATTAGTCAGGGTGAAGTCAATTTATCTTTGGAGGGATTGTCGGCATTTAAAACTCAAGCGGAACAAGCACGAAACTTTTTTTCAAGCCGAAAACAAAGCATCGAATCTATCGAACATACGCAAGATGAAACCGAAATAAGGATTGATTATCAGGCAGTTTTAGCAGTAGATTTACCCAATGGTTTTCAAAAAGGCGATGAGCTAAACCTAAAAGGAAAATCTATTTTTAAATTTCGAGGAAATAAAATTATCGAACTTACCGACATGAGTTAAACCCTAAATAATTGCTCAAATCCTCAATATTGATTACCAAATTTTAAAAAAATCATGCCCAAAATACCAGAAGAACTCAAAAAGGCAATTTTGAAAATGCCACAAACCGAAAAAGATAAACTTCTTTTGCGTTTAATTGGCAAAGACGAACTCCTGATTGCCCAACTCCATCATAAACTCCTTGAAGATGAAGCAGATACGGAAGCACAGAAACAGGAAATTTTGAAAAATATACGGGAAATTTTTTCGGACGAACGAAACAAACGCTACTTCTACACACCAGGCTTGCTGATGATGGGAATGCGGGATTGGAATGGGAATATTACGCGCCATGTAAAAGTTACCAAAGACAAATTTGGTGAAATAGAGCTAACGGTGGAGCTGATCAATGTAGTTTTTGAAAATTATGCCAAATTTCTCCAAAAAGAACAAAAAAAAGCCGATACTTTTGCCGAATACGTAGTCAAAAAAGCCGATTTTGTCATAAAAAAACTACAAAAAATAGAGGAAGACTACTACATGGATTTTGCTGAAGAAGTCAATAAAATGCTCGATTATATAGGCAATTATTCGCCTTGCAACTACCTTGCAAAAGAACTTAAATTGCCAAAAGTCTGGGAATGGTAGCAGGTTTTCGTACAGTTTATCACAGCCTCACACCCAATACCAAAATATCGTCCCGCTGTTCTGTTCCTGTCATGTGTGCCTCGAGGGCTTGCTCCAAAAAGGCTTTTTGTTCTGGAAGTGTTTTTTCTTGAATGATCGAGAGCATACCCATAAAACGTTTTTCGGAAAAACTGTTTCTATCTTGGTCGTTTTGATCAGCGTAACCGTCCGAAGCCATATAAATCATTGATCCTTTTGGTAAAATAGTGGTTTCTGTTTGATAATGTTTGTTTTCATTCGTAAAACCTCCTACCATTTTGCGAACGCCCAAGAGTTTTTGGACTTCGGTT